>NZ_JAERJY010000250.1:0-1834 GCF_018257375.1 Providencia sp. JGM181
TCCAATAACAGAACGATTGCACTGAATGTATCACAATACTCTGTTAGATGTACCACTAACTCTACATGATTCTGAGTGAAAAAAGGATTAAAAAATGATGTTACGGAAATCAAACTGGCACCCAGCAGATATCATTGCAGCTTTACGCAAACGTGGAACAACCCTAGCGGCGATTTCTCGTGAAGCAGGGCTTAGCTCGTCAACGCTCGCGAATGCGCTATCGAGACCTTGGCCTAAAGGAGAATGGATCATCGCAAACTTTTTAGGTATTCATCCATCAGAAATCTGGCCTAGTCGCTATTACGATCCAATGACGGGTGATTTATTAGAAAGAAAAGTTCGAGAAAAGCCAAAGAAAATCGAGGAAACAAGCGAATTAGAAAACAGGGAGCCAGAAGAAGAGAATATCTAAAATCAGTCGCTATTTTTGATCAGAACTGAAAGATAAAGCCCACTATTATTTTCTTTAAAAACAGCAAGGTTAATTCATTGTACCTTCAAGGGGTTTCCCCTTATTTTGATAAGCGAAAACTTATCGAGTATAAAAATAAAGGGCGGAATCGCATGAAAGCAACTCCGCCCTTATTTAAGCGCTAATTCTTAATTGGCATTAGCCATTAATGAATTTTTCACCTAATTCAATATCTGCTTTCAGTACGCTTAACATATCTTTCAGTGCTTTCTCTTCAAATGCACTTAATTTACCAATTGGTAAATGTTTTTCGATACCGTTTTTGCCTAATACAACAGGTTGAGCGAAGAAGCGAGCGTGTTCCCCTTCACCTTCAGTGTATACACACTCAACCACATTGCTTTCGCCTTGCAGACCACGGATCAAAGATAAGCCCAGGCGTGCTGCCGCTTGACCCATAGACAGTGTTGCAGATCCGCCACCCGCTTTAGCTTCAACCACTTCAGTACCTGCGTTTTGAATACGCTTAGTCAGTGCTGCGATTTCTTCATCAGTGAAGCTAACACCAGGAATTTGAGACAGTAATGGCAGGATTGTTACGCCTGAGTGACCACCAATAACTGGCACTTCAACTTCGTGAGTTTTCTTACCTTTTAATTCAGCAACGAAAGTATTTGAACGGATGATATCCAGTGTCGTTACACCGAACAGACGGTTTTTATCATACACGCCAGCTTTCTTCAGAACTTCAGCTGCGATAGCAACGGTTGTGTTCACTGGGTTAGTAATAATACCGATCAGTGCTTTCGGGCAGGTAACCGCGATTTGTTGAACAAGGTTACGTACAATACCTGCGTTCACATTGAACAGGTCAGAGCGATCCATACCTGGCTTACGTGCGACACCCGCAGAAATTAATACTACGTCCGCACCTTTCAGTGCTGGGGTTGCATCTTCACCCGCAAAACCAACCACTTTAACGTCGGTAGGGATGTGGCTTAAGTCAGCGGCAACACCTGGAGTTACTGGCGCGATGTCGTAGAGGGAGAGTTCTGAACCTGCTGGGAGCTGGTTTTTGAGAAGAAGGGCGAGAGCCTGACCGATACCACCTGCTGCACCTAGGACTGCAACTTTCATTCTAAAACTCCTTAATTGTACTTTAAAATATATGAATTCATCTGACTACGCACTAAACACATTACTTATAAAAAACAATTCTTTAACAGTTAGAGAGAAGTGTTAACGCGAGATAAATCACCAACACAATAGTTCTATTCTAAACAAATTCCTTATCTGTTAATGAGATAACGGACACTTTTTTAACAAATAGTTTTTATTGCTATTGCATTTAACATTAAACCCAATTTTATTTGACGATTTATTCAGCACCGCTTAATTATTTAACAAATTTTTCACAGTAAC
>NZ_JAERJY010000251.1:0-1832 GCF_018257375.1 Providencia sp. JGM181
CGAAAGACCATCACTAACAATTTCAACCATAAGTAATCTATTACTCAATTGTTTATAAGCATACTCAAGATCTTTTCTCACATATTCTTTAAAGAATAAATTTTTATTTGGATTACCATACTCATTTAGCTTTGGAATGAGTTTTAGTTTACCTGATCAACAATTTGATAAGCGAAATTTTCAACATCACTTTTAAATTCACTTTTTACGTCAGGATAATAGAGATGTTTTTCACATAGCTCATCTGCACAGTCAATCAGGTGTTGCGCATCAATTCTAATTTTGTTGATGTCATTGGCAACAATAGGAGGTGCGTAATGATTACTTGGTTGGCTAATTGGCCGCTGAGTAGGAGTCTCGGGAACTACAGGGTTATATGCGCGAGACATCGGTTCATCTTCTTTACTGTAGCAATCGGTGATGGAGTTTATCAGTCTTGCTTTGCATGGACAGGAGCTAAAGCTATCCAGTGTTCCTGCCATCATTCTACCATTACCCCATACATTGCTAACGCCACCAAGTATGTTGTATGTCCCAGAATGCTTTTCACAGGTGACTAGATCGCCCTGACGTGCAGCGGATCTCCCATGAAATATAAAGGTATTATCACCAGTTAAAATTTGACCGCCACATGTTGTTTTATCGCCAACTCGTAAAAAATATCCTATAGCCATGCCTGTCCCTAAATGTAATTGAACTTAAGTTAAATGTCATTGTTGACTAGCGATAGGCGATTGACAAGTTATTTTTAACAATTACCAAGAATTACAATAGATAGGAGTAGAGTATTGACGTTATGAATAATATTCAATGAAAAGATAAAAGTGGTATTATGATGATGGTTTATTTAAGGCGGTAATGGATTTAAGTAACTCACTTTTCAAACCTCAAGCCACTGAGTATACATTTAAGTATACAAAATATTACCGATAAATTTATATCAATTAAAAACAATGCATTGTCTATTAAAAGCGAGTCCGGCCTTCGCACCAAAAATCAGACGCTTAAGGCGTCTTTTTTTATGTCTAGAATTTGTGAGTTGTTGGTTTTTTCTTTTGTTTTTTCATCTATCAAATTTAAGAATCAAGTAATTATTGTTAATGATGATAGATGTGCGGATATTTCGATAGTAGTTAAGGTCGAGCTACCAATATCCTACTCAATAGAATAATTCCTATGGGCGAAGGAGAATAAAAAATACATTTTTATCTGATGTTAAGTTATCTTCTGGGGTAGGTGGAAATTTAGTATTTTCAATTAGCTCTATACCTCGAATGCAAAGCTTTTTGTCATTGTTACTATTTTTATCATGGGCAATAGCTGAAATTAATTTGCCGTCATTATCGAGAGTGACCTTAATTTCGCATTCTTTTCCTTTGTATAGGTCAACATCATAGAACCGACTTTGAATAGATTTTTGGACATTCGAAGCATAGATATCCATTGGATGCTTATTAGTTGGGGCTGCGTTTAAGTGCCCAGTAAAAAGAATGCTAAAAAATAAAAAATACTTCTTCATGAAAAACAACCTCGGGTTTGTATCTCTAATTTTTCTGGGATTGAAATTTAGTAACATCTAACTGAAAGTAATCTACTTTCAGTTAGTTACGTTTCTGTATTGCTTCAAATTGACAGATAAAAAAAACAAACAAAAATAGCATAAAGATTGATAAAAAATGAAATATAGTATTTTCAGTACTTAGTGTTTTTTCTACTGTTAGATTGATGCCACTATATATCGCAATGAAATAAAAGAATAAAATAGCTGACTTTCTTTTTACATTATAAAATCTATCTGAAGACGATTGTTTTTTTAGGTTTCTCCCTATGAA
>NZ_JAERJY010000252.1:0-1764 GCF_018257375.1 Providencia sp. JGM181
CATTATAACCACGGTTTCACTAAGAATATTCTCATTAAAATAATCAATATTGCTAACAAAAAAAGCCAAAAAGCACCCAAAATGCCCCGACCAATAGTTAAATTTATTTCTAATTTAATGATTTAAGATGCAAACTTACAGAGTGATACAATTTTTGTTACTTTGTCATTACGCGACTTTTCTGCCATTTTTTTACGACTCATCCACTAATGCACTCCAAAACCACGATAATTATCAGAATTAGATTCTGACTTAACAGCCACAACCAGAACCATAATCCAACTTATATGATACTTTAAGATAGCATATATCTGATTTATGTCTAAACCAACCTTTTGCACCAAAAATTATCTAGCATCTTCAAAAGGTTCCGAGGGAGGAGTACAGTAGATAGTAACGCCGGAAGTCCCCTATGATTGCAAGCCCGTTAGGGTAATGAGAGAACCATGAATACGATAATGAAATCCAATAAGCTTGATAATGTTTGCTATGACATTCGCGGGCCAGTTTTAAAAGAAGCGAAACGCTTAGAAGAAGAAGGCAATAAAGTCCTAAAACTGAACATTGGTAACCCGGCACCGTTTGGCTTTGAAGCACCTGATGAGATCCTCGTTGATGTCCTGCGCAATCTGCCAAGCTCGCAAGGTTACTGTGATTCTAAAGGCTTATATTCTGCGCGTAAGGCAATTGTTCAACACTACCAAGCCCGTGATATCCACGATATGACGGTTGAAGATGTCTATATTGGTAACGGTGTTTCTGAATTAATCGTTCAAGCAATGCAAGCGCTATTAAATAATGGCGATGAAATGCTGGTTCCAGCCCCTGACTATCCACTCTGGACAGCGGCTGTTTCGTTATCGGGCGGTAATGCTGTTCACTATATGTGTGATGAGCAACAAGGCTGGATGCCGGATATTGACGATATCCGCAAGAAAATCAGCCCACGTACCCGCGGGATTGTCATCATCAACCCAAATAACCCAACAGGGGCGGTGTACAGCAAAGAGCTATTAATGGAAATCGTCGAGATTGCTCGCCAACATAGTTTGATTATCTTTGCCGACGAAATTTACGATAAAATTCTGTATGACGATGCGCAGCACCACTCTATCGCAGCATTGGCACCTGACTTACTGACAGTGACCTTTAACGGGTTATCAAAAACCTATCGTGTGGCAGGTTTCCGCCAAGGCTGGATGGTATTAAATGGCCCGAAAAAACAAGCCAAAAGTTATATTGAAGGCTTAGAAATGTTAGCCTCTATGCGCTTATGTGCCAACGTGCCAATGCAACACGCTATCCAAACAGCATTAGGTGGCTACCAAAGTATCAGCGAATTTATCCAACCGGGTGGTCGTTTATATGAGCAACGCAATCGTGCATGGGAATTGATTAACCAAATTCCGGGTGTCTCTTGTGTTAAGCCACAAGGCGCTCTGTATATGTTCCCGAAAATTGATATTAAACGTTTTAATATCCACGATGACCAAAAAATGATCCTTGACCTGCTACTGCAAGAAAAAGTGCTATTAGTTCAGGGAACTGCATTTAACTGGCCGCACCCAGACCATTTCCGTATCGTCACCCTGCCTTATGCAGATGATTTAGAAATGGCGATTACCAAGTTTGGGCGTTTCCTTAGCGGATATAAGCAGTAATTAGAGCATTATTAAGATTTTTATGAATAAATAGCTCCTCAGTGGGCTATTTATTTTTGATAGCTTATAAAATGAAACATTACTGTTATAAGTAATTAAAATG
>NZ_JAERJY010000253.1:0-1713 GCF_018257375.1 Providencia sp. JGM181
CTGTATTTTATTGCTAAACTAACAATGGCGAGACAAAATTAGCTCACATTCAAATTATTAGCAGACTAAAATATTTATTAAGTATTAAAGATATTCGAGATAGTTGCTATTATGAGCGATATTGTTTGAATTTTGTAATGAATCTTATTTTCCTTGGAGTAGGTATGAAAAGAGTTTTGACGGCGGTAAGTCTGTTTGTCATGAGTGCGGTGCTGGCACCAGCGCAGGCTAAAGATTATCCATTACCCAATAACAACACACGCCTGATCGGGGAAAATATCACCTATGTGGTGCCTAACGATGGACGTCCACTGGAAGCTATCGCAAGCGACTATCAGATTGGTTTGTTGGCGATGTTAGAGGCGAACCCAGGAACAGACCCTTATTTACCTGAAGTGGGTAAGCCACTGATTATTCCTGCTCAAATGTTATTACCTTCGACACCGCGTACCGGTATCGTGATTAACTTAGCGGAAATGCGTCTTTATTATTACCCTGAAAATAGCCATAAAGTGGCTGTGTATCCGATCGGTATTGGTCAGCTAGGACGAGATACACCTGAAATGGTGACGTCCATTAGCCAATTGATTAAAGACCCTACATGGACACCAACCACCAATATCCGTAAACATTATGCACAGCAGGGTATCACACTCCCGGCGGTGGTACCTGCTGGTCCAGAAAATCCGATGGGACTGTATGCGTTACGCCTGTCTTATGGTCGTGGTGAATATTTGATCCACGGTACAAACGCCAATTTTGGTATTGGTATGCGTGTTAGCTCTGGCTGTATTCGTCTACGCCCAGATGATATTAAAGCACTGTTTACTAACGTACCAAAAGGAACGCGCGTTCAAGTTATCGATCAGCCAGTTAAATATGCAAAAGAGCCAGATGGTAGCTATTACATTGAAGTGCATCAGCCACTGTCACGTAAAGACAGTGATGACCCACAGACAATGCCAATCAAGCTGACTGAAGATTTCCAAGCGTTTTTAGCGAGTAACCCAGGCATTGATAAAGCGAAAGTTCAAGCAGAGTTGTCTAGACGTTCAGGATTGCCTGTAAGGGTTAATGTTGGGGATGATTCAGAATCGATGAAACGCGATTATCAGCAATTAAAACCCATTGCGCCATTCACGATTACTCAACCACAACCTGTGTTTGAAGGAGAAGTGAAGTCTTCAATTCCTGCCAAATATCAGTCATTTAAAAGCTAATGACTGCCTTAAATCAGTTTTGAAGTAAAAAATAAGGGCCTATAAAATAGGCCCTCAACAATAATTCAGCTATTAAGCTTTTCTAGATAACATCAAGCCGGACTTATTTTTTGTAAGTACGTACTTGGTTGTCCAGACGTTGGTTTGCACGAGCTGCTTCTTCTTGTGCAGTTTGTACATCAGAACGCAGAGACTGAACGTCGTTGCTCAGTTGGTCAACTTTACCGTTCAGAGTTTGCACGTCTGAAGAGAGCTTTTGCACTTCAGTGCTGTTAGAACAACCCGCCAGTAATGCTGAAGCTAATACGATAGAGCCCAGTACAATTTTAGTACGAATCATTATTTTACCCTCTAGATTGATTTATCTTGAAAATATAAAAGCAAGTAACCAAAAAATAGACTTAAGAGCGTTATCTTAAAGCTACCTCTATCCCTTTAAAACAACCTAATGTAAATTAGGGTATGGTACTTACTAAGTCTTATGCTAGTACGT
>NZ_JAERJY010000254.1:0-1705 GCF_018257375.1 Providencia sp. JGM181
ATATTAATTGTCCTTGATCATAGCTATTTAATCGTTTTCGTTTTATCATTCTTTCCCGGCTTGAGCATCTGCTCATCACTTCCCCCCTTATTGGAGCCGGTTTAATGACAACTGTAACTACCCTAACGATCCGCCGCCCTGATGATTGGCATGTTCATTTTCGCGATAATGAAATGTTAAATACAGTCGTGCCGTTCACAAGCCAATTTTTTGGTCGTGCCATTGTCATGCCTAACCTTGTACCCCCTGTTACCACGGTAGAAGCCGCAAGAGCGTATCGTGAGCGAATTAAACAAGCGGTACCTGCTGGGCACCAATTTACACCGCTAATGACCTGCTATTTAACTGACACAACTGATGCTGATGAACTCATTCGTGGTTTTAATGAAGGTGTATTTACGGCCTGTAAATTGTATCCCGCGAATGCCACAACAAACTCTAGCCATGGCGTGTCTGACATTAAAAAAATCTACCCTGTTCTTGCTGCCATGGAACAAGCTGGAATGCCATTACTCATTCATGGGGAAGTGACCGCCAGCCATATCGATATCTTCGACCGTGAAGCGCTGTTTATCGAACAAGTCATGCTGCCATTACGCGCTCAATTCCCTCAGTTAAAAGTAGTTTTTGAGCACATCACCACCAAAGAAGCTGCACAATATGTGTTAGAGGCTAACGAATTTACAGCGGCGACCTTAACACCACAGCATTTGATGTTTAACCGCAACCATATGTTAGTTGGTGGTGTACGACCGCATCTGTATTGCCTGCCGATTTTAAAACGTAATGTTCATCAAGAAGCATTACGCGCAGCTGTTGCTTCTGGTTGCGATCGCTTCTTCTTAGGTACCGATACTGCGCCGCATGTTCAATCCCGTAAAGAGGCATCCTGCGGCTGTGCAGGCGTATTTAACGCTCCAACCGCATTAGCTGCCTATGCAACCGTGTTCGAAGAATTAGGTGCTTTAGCGCATTTCGAAGCATTTTGTTCACTAAATGGACCTAAGTTTTATGGATTACCTGTCAATGAAGGTCACATTACACTGACAAAATCTGAGAATATAACCTGCGAATCTATTGCTTGTGGGACAGATAAATTAATCCCATTCTTAGCGGGTGAAGATTGTGGTTGGACTATCAAAGTAAGCTAATAACATTATGATGTGGAAAGGTTTTATCCTTTTCACATCTTCTTTTTAAAGAATCACCGGCTATTTTTTTAATTTTCACCAAAATTCACAAAAAAATAGTTTTACTACTACCATATTAAAAAAATCTTCTTATACTAGATATAGCTCGTTCTGAGTCACCTGCTCTTAGTCAGTAATAGATATTTACTATTTATCACGATGTTTGATTAGGAGGTCTAAATGAATAGAAAAAACGATGTAATCCAAACTCACCCTGTTGTTGGCTGGGATATCAGTACTGTCGATGCCTACGATGCGATGATGCTACGTTTACATTACCTCCCTGAACAGAACAATAGCCTGGATAGCGCAATAGTTGATAAAACCATGTGGCTGACAACCGATGTAGCCAAACAGCTGATTAATATTCTTCAGGCTGGAATTGATAAGATTGAGTCTGGCGAATATCTTGAATCTGATTTCAAAACTCATTAGCAGGTAAAAAGAATGGATATTTGTCTCATAACAAATATCCATTCACTATCATTTAACCACTCCAATTTACATCATTAATA
>NZ_JAERJY010000255.1:0-1675 GCF_018257375.1 Providencia sp. JGM181
GCAATACCCCTACTCCAATGGAGCCTTACCAATAACAACATGATTTTATAAATAAAAATATTTTTAAAATCCCTATTTATCGTATTAATGATAAATATATTAAATATTTAAATTATTTCAGCACAGCTGAGAACTTAATCTAACCACCTAAATAGTTATTTATACTTAGCCATTAAATACATGTAAAGAAATTAATCTTTTAAATATAGAGAAATTAATACTCCAATAAATCCAAGGAGCGCCATTCTATTCATATGGCGCCCTACTTTTCACGCTTATTTATTATAGGTTAGCGAATAATAAATCGAGCACTAAGAATAAAGGTAATATTCTCTTTTTTAGAACAAGAGAGTATCCCCTTTATATCTAAGGAATGGAATAAAGGAAATTAGCGAAACTTTAAATTGAATGTTTATAACTGATTCAACCTAAATTTAGCCTAGGTAAATAGATAATATCGGCATCATACGTATATATATCTATAACGAAATAAGTCATGGAATGCGACCTTTATACCATCAATTTAATTATTTAACTTTGGACAAATAGGAATACTAATTATGTCATTTAAAACAACGGCACTTTCTACTGCTTTATTTATGAGCCTGTCAGCTTTAAGCCTAAACGCAATGGCTGCACCTTCTGCAGAAGTGACTCTGCAAGGGATCCTGACCAACACGACCTGTGATGTCACCATCAATGGCGGTAAATCAGTCTTAAACGTGGGTGTTTTAAAAACGTCTGTGGGTGCAGGTTCAGACTTTGCCGCTGTCAATACAATGTCCTCTACAACCGCTGAAATGCCAGTGACTTTAGTGGGTTGTGCTGAGGGTGAGGAAGGTAACTTAATCATTCAAGGGATCACTTCTGTCGGTAACAACGAGCAAGACATCTTTGTTGCAACAGATTCACAAACTGTTGGTTTTATGATTGAAGATGAAGCTAATAACCGCATCACTAACGGTAACGGTGCAAAGGTTGAAATTGGCGCAGGCAAAACTGCCGCGCAATACACCTTCAAAGTGGGTATGGCAACGACAACAGATACACCTGAAGCAGGTTCCTACAGCGCACCTATCTTAGTGGCTTATATCGTTGACTAATTCGATTTAATTAACTCAGTAGATTGAGGTAAGGCGGGCTCCGTCTTACCTACATTCGGCCACGAAGACTATGAGGATAGACAAATGCGAAATAACCGATTTATGCAAGGGATCTGCGGTGGCTTGCTATTGCTATCTGGTTCATCGATCGCAGGGATCGCTATCGACACCACTCGAATTATCTTTTCAGAAAGTGATAACGCCACCGGAAAAAGTGTGGGGATAACCAGCTCGAATCAATCACTTACGCCTTATTTGGTCAAAGCACAGATTTTGAAAACTCCCTATGGCGACAATGGTGAGACTCCCTTTATGGTGACGCCATCGTTATTCCGACTAGAGTCTGGTTCCACGAATCAAGTCCGCATAATGAAAAAGAACGTGGCGCTCCCACAAGATAAAGAATCTGTTTTTTATTTTCGTACCGTAGCCATGCCAACCAGCGAAAAAGGGCTGAATACCCCACAAAATAATATTGATGGCGCCGTACAAGTTTCGACGGGAAATATCATCAAGCTGTTTTATCGCCCGAATCATTTAGGCATGACTCAGCCACAAGCAATGAAATCGCT
>NZ_JAERJY010000256.1:0-1668 GCF_018257375.1 Providencia sp. JGM181
ATATAAGTTAAATCATGAAGTTATGTATAAGTTGAAATTTTCTTTCAAACAAAGAAAATGAGTGAGCAGACAAAAATTGATTTTTTATTCATCTAAAAAATGGGAGGAATTTTGATTTAAAGGCTAAATAATTTTGATTACTCAGCCTTATATTCTGAGATATGACCAGTTAGCTGGCATTAAGTGAGTTTTTTAATCTAATGTTGGTTCCATATGAGTAAGATCGAATGGTGTGATCTGATACACATAATAATTCAGCCAATTGGAGAATAACAAGTGACCATGACTACGCCAACGAACTTCCGGCGAATTATTCGGATCATCATTTTTGAAATAATTACACGGTAATTCAGGTGTGATCCCGGCATCCACATCACGCCAATATTCTTGAGATAATGTTTCCGCATCATACTCAGGATGCCCCGTGACAAAGGCCAAACGCTTATCTTTTGATGCAAATAAGTACGCTCCCGCTTCCGGTGAGCTGGCTAAAATATCAAGGTCTGTGTTCTGACGAATATAGTCTTCAGGGAAATCGGCATAACGGGAATGCGGCGCATAAAAAGAAGCATCAAACCCGCGAGTTAATAACGCATAAGGCTCTAATGTTTCGTGTGAATATACGCCAGAGAGTTTCTCTTTGCGGGTTAATTTAGGTAAATCATACAATACGTTAAGTGCAGCTTGAACCGCCCAGCAAACAAATAATGTTGAAGTCACATGCTCTTTTGCCCATGCAATGACCCGCTCTATTTGTTCCCAATAACACACGTCAGCAAATTCAACTAAGCCGAGCGGAGCACCTGTTACAATTAATCCATCAAAATTTTGGTGTTTAATATCTTCAAAATCACAGTAAAAATTGTTCAAGTGTTCAGTTGGCGTATTCTTAGATTCTCGCTGATCAATGCGTAGAAGCTGGATATCGACTTGCAATGGCGTGTTTGATAGTAACCGTAAAAATTGGTTTTCAGTTTCAATTTTTTTCGGCATTAGGTTCAGTATCAGTACTTTCAAGGGACGGATCTCCTGAAGGCTGGCTCTTGTCGTGGTCATGACAAAAACATTTTCTTCACGCAAGAAATTAACTGCTGGTAGCTCATCAGGCAGGCGAATTGGCATGGTTCATCCCCTTAAATATACTTTGTACGTTTAGACTTCTAGAATGCTAAACAATCTAACCAATGTGACTCTACTTGTCGAGCGTTTCGAAGCAAGTTGAAATAATTTCAAGCGATGGTTGGTGTATTAGGAATATTAAAAGTCTAGCAAACTAGTAACTTAATGATATTCAGACTTTTTATTACAGCTTAATAGCTAAAATGGCTTAGACTTTTTTGATCTGAAGTAGAGAGGATTTTAAGACTCATGATTTCTTGAATAATGATTTTCGGGTGGTAGTTTTTGCATAGTGGCCTTTAAATACAGGCATCCAGAGAGTAAGAACAACGAAATTAGTGAGATCTGAAGGGGGCTGTTGCGATAATCACGCTTCAAAGGATGACTATCTTGCCTTTTATCACCTATTTTTTAAGTCCCCAAACGCAAAAAAGCCACCCAATGGGTGGCTTCTCGGCTAATTTAATGTCTGGCAGTTCCCTACTCTCACATGGGGAGACCCCACACTACCATCGGCGCTACGGCGTTTCACTACTGAGTTCGGCATGG
>NZ_JAERJY010000257.1:0-1658 GCF_018257375.1 Providencia sp. JGM181
GCTTGTAATTAGGTGAAGAGAAAAACATTGTGTAATGTTCATTTCTCTTGTTTATAAGGAGAATATATGGAACAAAAAAAACAAGAGGGTAGCCGTTTTTTACGAACGGTTGAATGGCTGGGAAATGCTCTGCCACATCCTGTTATTCTATTCATTATCTTAATTGGGATTTTATTAGTCTCTTCCGCCGTTGGTCAGTATTTTGGCATTAGCGTACCAGATCCTCGCCCCGAGGGTGCGAAAGGTCGTGCTGAAGACGGAATCATTCATATTGTTAGCCTGTTAGATGCTGAAGGTATTCGTAAAATTCTGTCTAATGTGGTCACCAACTTTACTGGATTTGCGCCTCTTGGCACGGTATTAGTTGCCCTTTTAGGGGTAGGGATCGCAGAACGTGCCGGTTTATTATCAGCGGCAATGCGTCTGATTGTTATCAAAGCACCTCGTAAATTAACCACCGTTGCGATTGTTTTTGCTGGGATTATGTCTAATACCGCGGCAGAACTCGGGTATGTGGTATTGATACCACTGGCTGCGATCATTTTCCATTCATTAGGTCGCCATCCATTAGCTGGGCTTGCTGCTGCATTTGCAGGGGTATCCGGTGGATATTCAGCGAACTTACTATTAGGAACAGTGGATCCGTTACTGTCAGGGATCACTCAGCAAGCCGCTCGAATTATTGACCCTACCTATATCGTCGGGGCAGAAGCAAACTGGTACTTTATGTTTGCCAGTACTTTCTTGATCACTATCTTGGGTTATTTCATCACAGAGAAAATTGTTGAGCCGCAGTTAGGTCCTTATCAGGGCGGTGGTGTCGATGAAGATGAAGATAAACTCCGCGCCTCAGCCGAAGTGACGCCACTTGAGAAAAAAGCGCTGTTCTGGGCATCGGTGACTTTTTGGGGATTAGCGGCAATATTAGCCTTAATGGTGGTGCCGGAAAGTGGAATTTTACGTAACCAAGAAACTGGGTTAGTGAGTAATTCACCTTTCTTAAAAGCAATCGTGGTGTTTATCTTTATTTTCTTTGCAGTTCCAGGGATTGTTTACGGCTATATTGCAAAAACCATGCGTAGCGACAAAGATGTGGTTGATGCGATGGCAAGCGCAATGAGCACTTTAGGTCTCTATTTAGTCATCATTTTCTTTGCGGCACAGTTCGTTGCATTCTTTGGCTGGACCAACATTGGTCAAGTGATTGCGGTCAAAGGTGCTAATTTCTTAAATAGTATCGACCTACATGGTGGAATATTATTTGTTGGCTTTATTCTGATTTGTGCCTTTATTAACTTGATGATCGGCTCTGCTTCGGCTCAATGGGCTGTGACAGCACCGATATTTGTACCAATGTTAATGTTGGCAGGCTATTCCCCTGAAACTATCCAAGCGGCTTATCGTATTGGTGATTCAGTGACCAATATTATTACGCCAATGATGAGCTATTTTGGCTTAATTATGGCCATTGTCGTCAAGTATAAGAAAGATGCAGGGATTGGTACTCTGGTTTCAATGATGTTGCCATACTCGATTATTTTCTTTATTGGTTGGTCTCTGTTCTTTATTATTTGGGTATTTATTTTGGGACTACCGGTAGGACCTGGATCACCAATTTATTTTACTCCTGGAAGTTAATCTAATAATTAATTTATAAG
>NZ_JAERJY010000258.1:0-1582 GCF_018257375.1 Providencia sp. JGM181
ATATTATATAAACTATAGAATTTTAAATGTAAAATAAATTTATTTTTATTTTGTCAATTAAATAGAACTTTTTGTGCGGCATGAATATCGAGATACTTATTATTGATGGGGTAAAGGTGTTAACATAATCAATAAACCCATAAGTGTAGTATGAGAAGGATTTGAGATTGAAACGTATAAAAAGTAAGCTACTGATAGTGATTTTACTGGCGTTAGGCGCATTTGCTTATCAGTTTTATACAACAATCGGTGATAGTGATGTTACCAAGCAAGCTGAAAAGCTTATCGAGAATAAGTTAAGTTCAGGTAGTCCTCTGACTTTTGACGATGTCAAAATTGTTCTGAAAAGCGAATTTAAAGAAGGTGAAAGCTACCGAGTCTGTGGTTTTTATCAAATCAGTGAGAAAGGTGATAAGTTACCGTTTGTTGCTAGCGTCAGTGTTCAAGGTGGAAAATTCTCTGAACATCATCAATTGATCACCAGTGATACACCAGAACTACGCACTGCCATTGTGTCATTGTGTGAGAAATCACAGTAATTCTATCTAGAGTATTTACGGTATAGCTACGTACTCAATTCAGGCATTCGCCTACATTTTCCCCATAAAAAAAGCCAGTAATAAATACTGGCTGCTATAAATTAGCAAAAGCAATGTAAATGAAAATTCGTTATATACATTATCATATAACGCTTAAAAGAAAAGGACTTTTATACAAAGTTGACTAACAGCATCATTAACTATGATCTTGATCAGGGTTTGAAATAGGGGGAAGGGCGAGAGCGATGAGTTCCAGCCTAGCTGTTATCGCTGTAGGCTGGAAAATAGAGCTAGAGTATTATGCTTTTAACCAGTGACCATGATGGAAAACATCTTCAACCAGTTCATGGAGAACGATATGTGCTTCTTTATCATCATGGAAGCCTTTGGTATTGAAGGTGGTTGCACCACTGTCATGTGTAATAAAAAGGTTGCTACCAGGGTATACTTCTAAAACTCTGGCATGCAATTCAGCAGTGAACGCGTCGTAGGATTTTTCAGAGAGTGTTGAGACTAAATCGTCAGAAACTTTGATGTGGATTTCCATATATTACCCTTTGATGTAGAAAGCAAATTAGCGATAAGTGTATTGGTATCATAAAACATTAGCAATATTCTTATTGCGATGATTGCGAAATGATTATTCTACTCTGAAATAGGTTTAAGCGGTAGATTTAAAATAAGTAAAATATAATTCAAAAAAGACGTATCAAACTATATTTAATATTTATCATCAATGATTATTCAAAGGAGTAATAATTAAAATCCATCAATTAGTTATTTAATTTAAAAAACACTGAAGGATTATTTAATAAAATACGCGTTCACTTAATTAAATTTAATGTTTTTTTACTTATAACTGTAATTTCTGGTTAAAAATTGTCATGTTTTTAATCAATTGATTGAGAATGCTCTTAAAGTAATCAACTTAATCATATCGATTTGTTTTTATTGCCATTTAATTGTGCTTTTTTATTCTGGTTTGCATGATTGTTCGTTGTCTTCAGTATTAAATAGACTGATGGCCAGAAAAAAATTTACAG
>NZ_JAERJY010000259.1:0-1485 GCF_018257375.1 Providencia sp. JGM181
ATGTTATTTTTTCTGAGATTTTTCAACGTTGTATTGATTAAAGTACTTGACGTGCCTTGTGTATATGGGAAGTAAATAACTTTACAACCAACCTCTGCTAACTCATTTTCATGTTGCTGCCATTTCTCGGTTGCGTACCAGTCGTCACCTACAAAAAGATAGGAAGCTTGACATTTTTTCGCAGCAGCAGCTTTATCCATATTATTTTGTGGAATAGCAACATCAACATAACGACAGGCTCTTACTACTTCAATTCTTTCATGATATGGAATGACAGGTTGTTTTCCTTTATAAGAAACTAATTCATCAACAGTGACACCCACAATTAACTTATCACACATAGATTTAGCGTTTCTTAAAATATTAACATGTCCAACATGAAATAAATCATAGACGCCACTAGTATATCCAATAATCATTCTTGTAATACCTTTAAATTTTCATTAAACCATAATTCATATGAGCTTAAATTATCATGATTTGTAAAAATAGTGCTTAAATTTACAGGAAATCCAACCTTTTTCTCATATGCAAAGTCGTGCCCTAAATAATCACTGAGTAGCTCTCTTAATGGAACCTTCCCAAGAGTTTGACTCATTAAAGACTTAGCGCTGCATTTTATAGCTAGGTTAAATATATGCTGATTAGCTAGTGGTTCCCTTCCCTCTACGCCTGCTGCCATTAAAGCAAAGTCTAGTCGCCTAAAAAGAACTGGCATGTGATATCGAATGAAAAACCATCGTACTTTTTCGAAGGGATTTACTATTTCTATATTAGAAAATAACTGCGAAAATATATTATATAGCTTTGAGTTTTTTTCTGGTGCAATATAACAATACATATCCAAAAATATATCTAGATTAAAATCATTTGTTTCACTTGCCCATTTAAAGATTCGGTCATATCCAGCAAAAAATTCATCAGCACCTTCTCCGGAAAGTAATACTTTAATGCCATCTTTTGCTGCAATTTTAGATATTTGATATAAAAGTACTTCATTAGGAACGGAAAGTGGCTCGCCTCTTAAATTCAAAAGATAATTAAAGTCAGCGAGATACTCCTCTGGTGTGCATATTGCTATTTTCAAGTTTTCAATCTTTTTTGATTGTAAATATGATATATCAGCATCACCTTCAAATCCGATTGAATAATAGCGATCAAATTTCCCGATAGCTTTTAATAGATTACTATCGATACCTTTACTTAAAAGTAATCCAATCGGTGCATCTGAGATTTTTCTAGAATTAAGTCCCTTGGTTACTGCAACTAAAAGTTCTTCTTTTGATATATCACAGTAATCTTCTTTTAAATGTTCAGAGGCTTGAAAGTAATATCCATTTATTAAACATTCACCAGGGTTAACTTGAGATATTCCATTAAAGTATGATCCGCTAAAAATGGGGGCCCTTGTCGCTTTATATTCTTCAATACTATCAGAATTGACTTTTAGATTAAAAATTTGCTTAAGGGTATTGGGTTCAGAAG
>NZ_JAERJY010000025.1:0-31151 GCF_018257375.1 Providencia sp. JGM181
TTATTTGCATAGATATTGAATTAAAAAAATAGAGGGGTAACAAAAGACATGGGATAAAGCGGGCAATCTGCAAGAATAAGAACTTTATAGCAGTGATTGACTGCGCTTGTAGGCGGCAAGTAATGTGCGTTCAGATAAATCGAGGTAGTGTAAAAGTGCAGCGGCCGCGTCTTGATTTTTACCAGCATCAAGTAACTCTAAAATAGCTTGGTTTTTATCAATGTAGGGAGCGTAGAGCAGTTTGGCATCATTTAAATGACCAAAAGCTAAACGTAGCTCTGCGGCAATATTATGATAAAGCTTAATTAACCTTTCACTGTCCGACAATTCCACAATCGCGGTATGAAACTTCATATTGGCGGTACCGACACCCACCCAATTCTCCGTTTTTTCATGTTCCCGAGCTTCAGCGACAGCGAGTTTCATTTTTTGAACGGCAGGATGCAGTGCATAAGCATGGGTCAATGAATCACATTCAATTAATCGACGTACTTGGTAAATATCAATAATTGCCGCCATATCGGGGACGGAAACATACACCCCTTTATTGGGAGCGTAGGTGAGTAGGCCTTCTTGGGTTAATACGCGAAAGACTTCCCTTAAAGTATTACGAGAAATATCCAGCTCTTCACTCAATGCGGCTTCTGATAAACGTTGTCCCGGCGTTAACTCACCAATCGTAATTTTATGGCGGATAGTTTCTGCGATAGTGACTGACAAGGTTTGTGCGACGGGCTGTTTTTTCATAAAAAGGTGAGCCTAGTTGAAGAAAAGTAGGGTGAACAGTTCATTAAAACAGGTATTTGAGCGCTATCTTCACATATTCGCTGTAGGGCAGCAAGACTCCTTTTATGCACTAATTCAGGGCATTTTCCTTTTTGAGCACTAAATTGGTGCTTTGACGTATTACACCTCTCATTCTTAATGTTACAGATAAACATTAATTGTTAAAAAAGTGATCAAGATTTGATTTTTAACTTACCAGAAACGATTTTGATTGCTTAATTATTCATCGCTCCGTATTAATTGTTCAACAATCTTCATTCAATAAATTAACAATCCATACCATTGATAGAACAATGGCACGAAAATTGCCTCTACAAATGAGTTCAGTATTAAAAAACTTGCACAACATCAAAATACAGATAACAACAAAAACTACAGAGGAGTATGCATATGGCAGCTCATGAAAATATCTCGACAGCAGAATATGTGAAGAAACGTCGTTCCTCGCTGATTGGTGCTATTTTCTTAATGGCAACATCAGCGATTGGTCCCGGATTTATCACCCAAACCGCGACATTTACCGTCACTTTAGGTGCCGCGTTTGCTTTTGGTATTTTAGCCTCCATCGTGATTGATTTCGTGGTACAGCAAAATATTTGGCGAGTGGTGACACTCACGAAAATGCACTCATCCGATATCGCCAATGCGACAATTCCCGGAAGTGGCTATTTACTGGCGGTGTTAGTCATCTTTGGTGGATTGATATTTAATATCGGTAACATTGCCGGGGCAGGTTTAGGTCTGAATGCACTCGTTGGTCTCGACCCTAAGTGGGGCGGTTTACTCAGTGCGCTCTTAGCGATTTATATATTCTCGTCCCGCAAAGCCAGTAGTTTTATTGATAGATTAATCATTGCATTAGGTTTGGTCATGATTGGTCTAACCCTCTTTGTGATGATTGCGTCTAACCCGCCAATTGGCGAAGCATTACGTCAAAGCGTACTCCCTGACACCGTTGATTTTGCGATGATCACCACGATTGTTGGCGGAACGGTCGGTGGTTATATCTGTTACGCAGGGGCGCATCGTTTACTGGATAAAGGCGAAGTTGGTGTCGAAAACATCAAAGCGGTTTCTAGCGCAGCGACCAAAGGGATTATCGTCGTCGGTGTCATGCGCTATGTCCTGTTTTTAGCCATCTTAGGTGTGGTTGCCAGTGGCGTGACGATTGATATTTCAGGTAAAGCGGCGAACCCTGCCTCTCAAGCCTTCCAAGCCGCGGCGGGTAATTTCGGTTTACGTATTTTCGGTTTAATTTTATGGGCGGCGGCACTGACTAGCGTTATCGGCGCAGCGTATACCTCCATGAGCTTCTTAAAAGCGTTCAAATCTTCCATTACAGAAAGACAACGTAATATTGCCACTATCCTGTTCATCGCCGTTTCATTGGCTGTTTACCTGTTTATGGGAACCGCGCCAGCCGCTCTATTGGTCTTTGCCGGTGGCTTTAACGGCTTGATTTTACCGATTGGTCTGACGCTGTTTGTCTATATTGGCTGGAAACGTGCAGATTTAATGGAAGGGTATCATTACCCGCGTTGGTTACTGTGGTCGGGGGTCGTGACCTGTGCGTTAACGTGGTACATGGGCGCCATGTCCGTGAGCGCAATTTTCAACTACTTAAAATAAGTCGTTATCAAGGATTGAGGAACAATAATGAATAAGCAAATCGACCTAAATAGCGACCTTGGTGAAAGTTTTGGTCAATGGAAAATGGGCAATGATGAGGCGATGTTGAGCATTGTCAGTAGCGCCAACATTGCCTGTGGATTTCATGCGGGGTCTCCCGATGGGATCCTCCAAACGCTCATTGCCGCACAAAAGCAGGGTGTGACGGTAGGAGCGCATGTGGGATATCCGGATTTAGTCGGATTTGGTCGTCGAAATATGGATATTGCGTCTAACGAATTAACCGCAGACGTGATTTATCAAATCGGCGCATTAAAGGGGCTTGCAACGGCGGCTGGCACCCACGTGGAATATGTTAAACCACACGGCGCGTTATATAACACCATCGCCCATGACAAACGCCAAGCAATGGCTGTCATTGATGGGATCTTGAAGATTGATAACCAGTTAACGCTGGTGGCATTAGCGGGATCCCCATTGATTGGTTGGGCAAAAGAGAGCGGATTGAAGGTGGTCGCAGAAGCCTTTGCTGATAGAGCTTACAACAGCGATGGTACGCTGGTTTCTCGCAAGTTAGCAGGTTCCGTTCTGCATGATCCAGAGTTAGTGGCTAAGCGCATGTTGCAGTTAGTGAATGAAGGTGGCGTAGTCGCTATTGATGGGAAATTCACTCCTATTGAAGCGGGCTCTATTTGTGTACATGGAGATAGCCCCGGTGCGTTAGAGATGGCGAAAAAAGTGCGTGAACTCTTTGAGCTGCAAGGGATCGGTATCCGTGCATTTGCAGGAAAGGGAGGCCAAGCATGAATGCATTAATGAAAGCCTCAAAAGAGGCTATTCAAGCGGCGAAATCAGCGAGAGAAGCGATTCGCCATGGTTATGATAAACCCACGGCAGGTATGGCGCCGGGAATGACCCAAGCCAATATGATTGCGTTGCCGAGAGATTGGGCGTTTGATTTCCTACTTTATGCTCAACGCAATCCCAAAAGTTGCCCTGTCTTGGATGTGTGCGAATCAGGGAGTTGGCAAACTGTGTTAGCCGAAGGCGCCGATCTGCGTACCGATATTCCTCGTTATCGCGTTTGGGAACAAGGCAAGCTGGTGGATGAAATTACGGATGCGACGGCCATTTATCAGGAACATCCTGATTTAGTCACTTTCTTGATTGGTTGCAGTTTTACCTTTGAAACACCGATGATAGAGGCGGGTATTGATGTTCGCCACATTACCGACGGTTCCAATGTGCCGATGTATAAAACTAACCGACTGTGTCGCCCTGCGGGGCGTTTAGAAGGCGAACTTGTGGTATCCATGCGCCCAATCCCTGCCGATCGTGTTGCCGATGCCGTCATGATATCGGGGCGTTTTCCCGCGGTACATGGCTCTCCCGTACATATTGGCGCACCTGAATTACTGGGGATCCAAGATATTATGCGCCCTGATTTTGGGGATGCAGTCCGCATTGAACAAGGTGAAATTCCTGTATTTTGGGCTTGTGGTGTGACACCTCAAGCGGCGGTGATGAAATCGGGTGTTCCTTTTGCGTTAAGTCATGCTCCGGGATACATGTTTATCACGGATGTTCCTGACGCCGCTTACCACGTATAGGGGGGCTTATGCGTTTCTTACCTGTCAATTTAAGCGCGTTTATGGTTGAACTGCCAAGTCTCGAACAAACGATGGCACTGACAGACTCATTAATGCATCGGCCCATTAAAGGTATCGAAGAGATAACCCCAGCGGCGCGAACGGTATTAGTGCGTTATAACCCAGCCATTGAGCATGTTAATACGATTGTGCAGCAAATTTCCCAGCGCAATATTGAAGGCGGCGAAGCTAAAACGGGGAAATTAGTGACTATTCCCGTGCACTATACTGGGGAAGATTTACCGGAAGTCGCGGAGTATTTAGGCGTCTCTATCGAAGAGGTGATCCGCCGTCATACTGAAAGTGAATATCTGGTGGCATTTAGTGGTTTCGCCCCCGGATTTGGTTATATGGTATCGAAGCAAGCGCAATTACAGGTACCGCGCCGCCAATCCCCTCGAGTGCGAATTCCTGCTGGTTCAGTGGCATTGGCGGGGGAGTTTAGCAGCGTGTATCCACAAGCCAGCCCCGGCGGTTGGCAACTGATAGGTCAGACTGATTTAGCTGTGTGGGATATTAATCGACCAGAGCCAGCCCTCTTACAAGCGGGTTATCGGGTGCAATTTGTTGACCAAAGCAAGAGTTCCGTGAGCTACAGTTTACCGAACCAAACTGACATTAAACCTATCGATAAGAACCAAACGTACGATCTCACTGTGCTGGCAACAGGGCTACAAACCTTATTTCAGGATAGAGGGCGTATTGGGCAGTCAGCGTTAGGGATCTCCGAATCGGGAGCGATGGACAAATCGGCGCTATACAGTGCAAATCGTTTGGTCGGTAATTGTACTCAATCCACTGTACTGGAAGTTACACAAGGCGGCTTAAAAGTCCGTGCTAATCGGGACCTGTTGGTTGGTCTTACAGGTGCTGAATGCCCTGTCACCATCACCACGGAAGACGGGCAGATATACACCTCAGCAACCTACCAACCGATTCACCTCGCGAAAGGGGATGTCATTCAATTAGGACGCCCAACCAAAGGTGTACGTAGCTATTTTGCAGTACGCGGAGGCTTTTCTGTGGCGCCAGTTCTTGAGAGCTGCTCATTCGATACTTTAGCTCAGGTAGGTCCCGCGCCATTGATGGTTGGGCAATCTTTATCGATTGATCACAAAATGAATCATCGCGCCATTTCGCTCTCAGAATCGCCAGCCTTTGATTACCCAACCGCGGATGACGTGGTGGTATTGGATGTGGTAATGGGACCTAGAACAGATTGGTTTACTGAACAAGCTGCGGAATTACTGCGCCAGCAAGTTTGGCAAGTGACTGCGGCTTCAAACCGTATTGGGTTACGCCTTGCAGGTGAAGTGCCGCTAAGCCGTGAACTGTTGCAAGAATTACCAAGTGAAGGCACCTGTATTGGCGCGATCCAAGTCCCAGCTAATGGGCAGCCGGTGTTATTTTTAAATGACCACCCATTAACTGGAGGGTATCCGGTGATAGGGGCGGTGTGTGACTATCATTTGGATCTTGCAGGGCAAATCCCCGTGAATGGCAAAATCCGCTTTAATCCATTACGTGAATTTTATCAACTTGAAGGGAGTCATGAAGCTTATGAATACCAATAATAAAAATGCACAGCATAAGGTATTGATTGCCAACCGTGGTGAGATCGCCGTACGTATTATTCGTGCTTGCCGCGATTATGGTTTTGCGTCTGTGGCGGTGTATGCCGATAGTGATATTGACGCATTGCATGTCAACATGGCGGACGAAGCTTATGGGTTAGGTGGCAATACCCCAGCACAGAGCTACTTAAACATTGAGAAACTGATTGAGGTAGCAAAAAAATCCGGTGCAACCATGGTGCATCCGGGCTACGGTTTTCTTTCTGAACGTGCTGAATTCGCGCGAGCAGTACAACAAGCTGGATTAATTTGGATTGGTCCAAGCCCAGAGAGTATTGATATTTTAGGGGACAAAGTTCAAGCCCGACATATCGCCTTACAAGTGGGTGCGCCGCTTGTCGTGGGAACCAAAGATCCCGTTGAAACCGCCCAAGAAGTGGTGCAGTTTGCCCATCAGCATGGGTTACCAATCGCGATTAAAGCCGCATTTGGCGGCGGTGGTCGCGGTTTAAAGGTGGCATGGCAGATGCACGAAGTGGAAGAGTTATACCACTCTGCGGTGCGTGAGGCGACAGCGGCATTCGGTCGCGGGGAATGTTTTATTGAGCAATTTTTGCATAACCCTCGCCATATTGAAGCGCAAGTCATCGCCGATACCCACGGTAACGTTGTTGTCGTGGGAACGCGGGATTGTTCGTTGCAACGCCGAAACCAAAAGCTGGTGGAAGAGTCTCCAGCCCCGTTTTTAGCCCCTGAACTGGAACAGCAAATCATTCGTGCTTCCACAGATATTTGCCGTAAAGCCGGCTATGTGGGCGCGGGAACGGTCGAGTTCTTATTAAGCCAAGAAGGCACTTTATCCTTCTTAGAAGTGAACACCCGTTTGCAGGTTGAGCACCCAGTCACAGAAGAAACAGCAGGAATTGACTTGGTGGTTGAGCAGCTACGTATTGCGGAAGGTTTGCCTCTGAGTATTCAAGAAACGCCTAAACCTCGTGGTCACGCTTTTGAATTTCGTATCAATGCTGAAGATGCAGGGAATGGCTTCTTACCAACTCCGGGAACCATTTTACGTTTTGATGCGCCATCAGGTCCAGGCATCCGTGTTGATAGTGGCGTTGAAACAGGCAAAACCATTCCCGGAACCTTTGACTCGCTAATGGCAAAATTGATTGTGGTGGGGCAAACCCGTGAACAAGCAATTGTGCGTGCTCGTCGCGCATTGGCTGAATTTAAGATTGAAGGAGTCGCATCCGTATTGCCTTTCCATCGCGCAGTCATGGAACAAGCAGATTTTTGTGAGAATTTTAAGGTGCATACCCGTTGGATTGAAACAGAATTTAGTGTTGAGATCCCCCCAGCGAAACGCCAATTACCACAAGCTGAACATGTGTTAACACGGTCATTTATTGAAATTGACGGGAAACGCTGCGAGCTGGGTTTGCCCGCGCAACTGTTTGCTGGAATGGCAGTTAATCCAACAACGGTAACGCCATCATCCCAAGGAGTTGAAAATAACCCTAACAGCGTGAACGCCCCCATTTCTGGTGTGCTATACAACTGGCTAGTTCCTCAAGGAAATAAGGTAACAGAAGGGGACATTATTGGCGTGATGGAGGCAATGAAAATGGAAGTTCAAGTTATCGCCCACCGTTCAGGGGAACTGAAATATACGGCTAAACAAGGGGATTTTATCAATGCAGATAATAAAATTGCGGAGATTATCTAATCGCTAATGGCGATTAATCGTTAATAAGGGGTGGCGAATAGCCACCGCCTTACCTATTTGATCGTAACTCAACGTGATTTGCGTTCCGGTAAGTTGCGTACAGGTAATGGTGGATTAGGTGCGGGCACGACACTTTTTTCCTCTTTGGCGATTTCATCGCTATCACGATAAACCTCACCACATAAGAAAAACAAATTAGGGCGTTTTGCCTCTAAATAGGATTTTCGGCTCATGCACTGTTCTTGGGTAAAAATGGTTTCGGTCACGGGTAATGCATCGCATGAATCAGTGCCACAAGGACTGACCCACAAAGCCCAACCGATAAGTACCATATGTCCTGCCATTTATCTTGCCTTCCCACTCACCGCTAATGAAGTACACCCAAGATGTCAAATTAACACGCTCAATATATAGGGGCGCGTTCTTTGTCTATAAAATGCTTTGTCTATAAAATATAAGTCAAATTCTAACATTGGATTAAATAAATGTATGTATTCATACGATAGATAAATTTAAATTCACATTAAACAGCAAATAAGAATGCGTGATCGAGCATTTATCATTATCAAAAAAAGAATACTTATCTTGATGCAATAAAACTTGATGCAATAAAAAAGTGATGCAATAAAAAACAGTAGGGAGTTACTGAGAGTCATCGCGATTATTTTAGGGCTAGCTCGCAAATAACAAAATTTTTATCTGCAAATTTGTGTTTTTAGATCTCCATCCTGTCAATTTGAACTATTTTTATCTACGATGAACTCGATATCGTAATAATAATCGCAATAATAATATAAATAGGTAACTTATGAATGCCATGGAAGAAGTGCTTTCATTTTGGTTTGAAGAATCGACCCCAAAACAGTGGTTTGAAAAAAGCGAGAAATTCGATTTAACCATCGCAAAACGTTTTACTGCGCTCAGTGAACAGGCGGCAAAAGGGGAGCTAGCTTATTGGCGAGCCTCTATTCGCGGTCGTTTAGCGGAAATTATTATTCTTGACCAGTTTTCCCGTAATTTATGGCGAGATACCCCAAGAGCGTTCGCGCAAGATGCGATGGCGCTAGCACTGGCACAAGAAGCCATTAAACAGCCGGATTATCATCTGCTTACGCTATCTCAGAGAAAATTTATGTTAATGCCGTTTATGCATTCAGAATCGAGCTTTATCCACCTGCAAGCGGTGGAGCTATTTCGTATGTTGGGGGATGATAGTACGCTGGACTATGAAATGCGCCATAAGGCTATTATCGATAAGTTTGGGCGCTACCCGCATCGCAATGAGATTCTCGGTCGGCCATCAACTCGAGAAGAAATTGCTTTTCTACAGCAACCTAACTCGTCATTCTAATTCGTCTACATAAAAATGAGTTTGCTTACGTGCTAGCAAACTCATTTTCTTTTAAGGTTTATTAACGGAAAAGTTCGGCCGTGGCAGGCTGTAAACCGAGCTGTTTTTGCACACCAGCCAAATAGGTCTGAGTGATTTTGGCAAGGGTAGGGTAAAACCCATGTTCAGTTGACGTTTGCTGAACCAGCGTTAAGTAACGTTCCGCCCAAGGTAATAAATGCTGCTCGAGTAATTCCACAATGGCATCGTCTTGACCTTGCTCTGCCAGTGCTGAAATGGCCATTAACATCAAACCAAATTGGTCTTCCGGCTCCCGTAATCCCGTATCAGTAACCAATCCATGGGACATCAAAAATTGGCGATAGGCGCTGGTGGAATCCCCCATAACGGTGTTGTCGTGAGACAGATATACCGAGCCCCACGGTGGTGCTGGCATTGCACCTTGACCTTCAAAAAGAATTGAAAAATCATAGGTAAGCGTATCTGCTGGGTAATCACTTAATGCCTCACAATCGGCAATCAGCTGAGACGGTTCTTGCCAATCATACAGGGATGGGATCTCACGCAGTACAGGTTGTAACGTTTGAAACGTGGGGGTTTCAGGAGAGTAGTAAAACATTCCCCCTAAAATACGAAAAAGAGTGGTATCGAGAGTTTGCATGATATTACCTATAAAGCTGCAATTAATTTAAAGCTTCAATTAACTTAAAAGAAAGAGCCTGAATTCAGGCTCTTATATTATTATTTATTTTATACTGCTAACCATAATCTGTGGTTATAGCACCTTACATGGTGATTTGCCACAGGTTATAAAAGGCAATACGGCCAGACAATTCAGCAAGTAATACGGCTGCTGCACAGGCCAGTAAAGGGATTTTTGGTGAACGTTGCTTGATAGCGAACCCAACGAATGCCGCTAAGGTAATCGCTAATACAATCACTTGAAAACCCCAAAAACCGGTCTGCTCTGCGCTTAATGCGGGTGCAGTTTCGCTTAAAAATGCTTGGTAGCTGGCACGGCTGGCAAAAATCGCAAAGGTACCGACTAAAAACGCCGTTAATCCTAAACCACGAGCGCCGATTGCCATTGCAAGTGCGCCACCACCCACAAACAGGGTTGTCCACATTTGCAGCGTAGTGAATTGGGTATCCCAGCTAGCAATGGTTGCAATGTTATACACTTGCGGGATTGACCAAACGAACGCTAATCCTGAAATCACCGCCGCAATGTTAGACAGCTCACGCAGAGCCGCTTGTTTAACAAAGTGGGTGAAAAACAGCGTAGCGGCAGCACAACCCACAAATACGCCACTTAAGAACGCTTCATTACTCATTGGTGAGCGGCCCACGCCCAACAACATATTGAAGAAACGCAGTGGTTGACCGACGTGCAGTGCGCCAATACCCAAGCCAATCATTACAATGATAAACCCGACAATATTGGCTGTTTTCAGCTGTTTATCGTCAATTGAGCCCATTTTTTTTGCAATATAAGCTAACAGAAATAAACCAGCCGCGGATTGCCCTAAGACAGTAAAGAAAACCAGTGGTAACTCATGCATATTAGACCTCCGCAGGGTTTTTCAATTCGCCACTTTTATCACCTGATGGCTTAGCATCTTTGTGTGGCTTGATGACGATATTCGGGTTAGTCAGGCTTGGATCTGGCATCGGTGCAATGCCGCACTCCGTACCGTGTAACTCACGTAAAACGGTAATATCATCGAAATCTAAAGCGCGCTGCGGGCAAGACTCTACACAAACCGGCTTCATTCCTTTTGCGACACGTTCATAACAGCCATCGCATTTGCTCATCAGTTTTTTCTTTTCGTCAAACTGTGGCGCACCGTATGGGCAGCGCAGTTCACAGTAACGACAGCCTACGCAGATAGACTGGTCAACAACCACTAAGCCATCTTCACTGCGTTTGTGCATTGCACCAGTTGGGCAACCTTCTACACAAGTTGGATTCGAGCAGTGGTTACAAGAAATAGACAGGTAGTAGCTATAGACGTTTTGTTGCCAAATACCGTCTTGTTTCTGCCAGCTACCGCCACCGAATTCATACACACGGCGGAATTTAGGACCTAAATCTAAATCTTTTTCGTCCTTACAACTTACCTGACAGGTTTTACAGCCAGTGCATTTTGTGGAGTCAAAATAAAAGCCATACTGTTTCATCAATTAACTCCTTAAGCGCGTTTGACTTCAACAAGGTTAGTATGTTGTGGTGTGCCTTTCGCCAGTGGAGAAGGGACATGGGAGGTTAGGGTGTTGATACAACCACCAACATCTAAACCTTCGGTATTCAATGTGCGCCATGCACCTTGAGGAACCGCAATCACACCCGGTAAGACGCGCTCAGTCACTTTGACTTTAATCTGAATACGCCCGCGATCATTGAAGATTTCAGCTAAATCGCCGTTCTTCAAGCCACGTTCCTGTGCATCAATTGGGTTTAACCAGAATTGATGAGGAATAGCCTCACGCAGCATAGCCACGTTGTAATAGGTTGAGTGAACATGACCCTTATCGTGGAAGCCTGTCATTAATAAAGAATGTTTCTTCTGTGCAGATTGCGCTTCAACACCTTCTCTATTCACACAATATTCAGGAATAGCTGGAATACGCTGACCTTCTGGAAGTTCCCAATTTTTCACGCGTTCAGCCAGTTTTTCGGAGTAAATTTCAATTTTGCCCGATGGTGTTTTCAGTGGATTATTCACTGGGTCATCACGGAAGCTTTTCAGTGCCACGTTTTCAGCACTATTAAGGAACTTACGGTCGATGATCCCTGCGCCATCAGTCTCACTAAACTCAGGTAAATGAGGCATTTTTTCACGGGTTTTGTTGTAGCAAAACTCAATCCATTCTGCGTAGGTGCGACCTTCAGTGAATTGATCTTTCACGCCCATTTTTTCTGCGATTTCGACTAATACATCGTAGTTTGGACGGTTTTCCCACAGTGGTTCAATGGCGTTTTGTAGACGCACCAGATAGTGATAAGCCCCACTTGCGTAGGAGTTATTGATCAGGTCGTTTGTTTCGACGGTGGTCACATCTGGCAGCAGTAAGTCCGCATATTTTGCCGATGGAGTGTCGTGGTTATCCCAAACAAGGATAAACTCACATTTTGATTCATCAGACAGAATTTCATGGGTCTTATTCAAGTCACCATGCTGGTTTCCGATGACATTACTGGAATAACACCACATAAATTTGATGTCATTATTCAGCTTATCAACGCCTTTGATCCCACCATTTTCTGCGGTTAATTCTTTACCGCGTACAATTGCTTCTGACCACATATACGTTGGGATCAATGCTTTCACAGGGTTTGGCAAGCCAAATCCAGCCACTGGATAGGCAAAACTGTTACCCCATAAACCGGTGTTAGTCCCTGAACGACCGATATTGCCAGACATAATAGGCAGCATCATGATAGAGCGACAGGCTTGCTCACCATTTTCGGTACGTTGTAAGCCCCAGCCTTGTGAGATCCAAGCACGTTGAGCGTTACCAATTTCACGGGCTAACTGAATGATTCGTGAAACCGAAATACCCGTTAATTTGCTCGCCCACTCAGGGGTTTTTGCAATCCCATCAGGACCATTGCCTAAGATGTAATCTTTGTAAGAGGCATTACGTGGTGCTGAAGCTGGCAGGGTTGATTCATCCCAGCCTACACAGTAATTTTTCAGGAATTCTTCGTCGGTTAAGCCTTCTTGGATCATCACATAACCCAGGGCTGCCACTAACGCGGCGTCAGTACCTGGATAAATAGGGATCCATTCAGCGCCTAATGTTGTGACGCTATCGGTACGGCGTGGGTCGATAATGATGACTTTTGCTTTGCTCTTATCGAGGGCATTGAGTGTTTCATAGAACTGACCACCACCGGACATACGGGTTTCAGCCAAGTTATGACCGAACATCACCACGAGATCGGAGTTTTGGATTTCAGTTAAATAAGACTCTTCCACACTGCCGTAAACATATGGCGTAATTTCCATTAACTGTGCGTAGGAATAAGTTCCGTAGTCACCTAAAAATCCACCCGTTAAACTTAGAAGACGTTTACAGGCTGCACGACCGTGCAAGTTGGCACCCGTTGAACCAGAACCATATTGGTAATAAATGGCATCGTTGCCGTATTTATCGATGGTGTATTTCAGTTTTTCCGCAATGATAGTGGTAGCTTCATCCCAGCTAATTTTTTTGAACTTACCTTCACCACGTTTACCCACACGCACCATTGGGTATTTTAAACGGTCTGGATTATAGGTTTTCCAGCGAACTGAACGACCACGCAGACAAGGGCGAATCTGATGTTCTCCCAGTGTTGAATCGTCATACATGGTTTCATTGGAAATACGGCTGATAACGCCATCTTTCACATGAACTTTTAGAGGGCAGCGACTACCGCAGTTAACTAAACAAGCGCTGTAGCTGATTTTCTCACTGACTTCGTCAGGCATGATGGTTGGTGTTTTTGCTTGAGCAGCAAAAGGCAGAGTTATTGAGCCTGCAACGGCGGCTGCACCCGCTACGGTTGCGGAGGTCTGAAGAAACTCCCTCCTGCTCAGTTCTGCGAAATGAGTATTTGTTTTATTTTTATGCATTGACATTGCCTATATGTAAATAACGTATTAGGTATGTTCAATATGTTAGAAAAAATACCCACTCACTAACATGATATGCATCAACAATATCCTTGAAAAAACCAAGGGAAATATTTTTATTTATTTAATTTATAAGGAGTTTTCTTGTCATAGATGCCATTTTTGTTCTGTTTTTATTATCAATCGTTATATTAAAAATTATATAATGGTAGGGTGGGATCTGTGAGTATAAGAGGGGTTTCCCCCTCTAGGTAGGCTGGCCATGCTTGCTAATCATTAAGTAGTATTTATAAGTTACCTATGATGAGTTATTTATTTGTTGAATGACCTAAGAATCGAACATCATTACCGGTAGGTGATTGATGCACAGATAAATTGAACTGCGGCAGAATGGAAAAAATATGGTCAAAAATATCCGATTGGATGCGTTCGTATTCTAACCACACTGTCGTGTTGGTAAACGCGTAAATCTCAATTGGGATACCGTTTGAGTCTGACTCTAATTGGCGAACCATGATGGTCATATTTTTATGGATCTGCGGGTGAGCGCGTAGATACGCTTCAATATAGGCGCGAAATGTCCCGATATTAGTGAGGCGTCGCTGGTTGAGTGGCGTCGCTTTATCCTCTGGTAAAGCAGAGTTGTAGACCTGGATCTCAGAGACTTTTTTCCCGATGTAAGGCTCTAATAAGTTGGCTTTTTCAAAGTTGCTAACTTCTTCAGGTTTCAAAAAATGAATACTATTGGCATCGATACGTAGGCTACGCTTGATACGGCGCCCGCCTGATTCGGTCATGCCTTTCCAGTTTTTAAAGGAATCTGAAATCAGGGCATAAGTTGGAATGGTGGTGACGGTATTATCCCAATTTCGAACTTTAACTGTGGTCAATCCAATATCAATCACTGCACCATCGGCACCGTATTTCGGCATTTCCAGCCAATCGCCAATGTTGACCATATTATTCGCAGAGAGCTGAATACCGGCGACTAATCCCATAATCGGGTCTTTAAACACCAACATCATGACAGCTGTCATCGCACCTAAACCACTGAGGATAATCAACGGAGATTTACCAATCAGTAGCGCGATGATCATAATCGAAATCAAAACAGTGGCGATAAGCTTAATACTTTGGAAAATACCACGTAGCGGGAGATGTGCCGTTTTTGCCGCACGTTGTAATACACCCAGTGTGATATCCAAAATGGAATAAATCGTCAGTAAGCCAAACAGCAAGCACCATGCTTGGGAAGCGACATTCAATACCATTTGTGTCGTTGAGCCAGAAGATAGCCATAAGGTGGACTGAATATTGACCACAATACCTTGAATAATAAAGGCAATTCTATTGAACAGGTTATATTGGGTGAGTTGATGTTGCCAACCGGAACCCGCTTTTAATCCTCTTTTTTCAATCGTGGGAAGCAAAATTTTGTGCAGAAAAAGATGCAAAATCAGGGCGACAATCAGTATCAGCCCAAGAACCATTAAGAGAGAGGCAAGGGTGGCATAGTCTTGATTAAACTGGCGAGCCCAGTCGAGCAGTTGCTGCTGCATAAATTCTCCTTTATTGCGTTATCCATAAATGACGACCCAGTATAAGCAAATAGGACTTAAGTTTGGTTGAAATTACTAACATTTACATAACATTACTGTGAATGAGCCATTTCCTATTGCTGTCCTCTTACTGGGGACATAATGTTTTATGACCCAGCATGGTTAGGAATTCACAATAAAATGCACATCGAGAATAAAGCCAAAAAACCATTTATTTTGCAGTTTATCTTACTGCCTGCACTCATTTGCATGCCGCTATTTGCTCAGGCTTCTAACCATCAAGGTGATGAAGGTAATGGTAAGCATAAGGGTGACTATTATTATTATGATCATGATGACCATCATCATAAGCACAATAAAAAGCATAAGCATAAGGGTAAAAAATATGACTGTGATGTGAAAAAATACTCAAGTCATTATGATAACTCTTTGATTAGTATTAATATCAATTTCGGCGATGTTCGCCCCGTCGCCGTCAATTATGGGTTAGTAGGTTATAAAGGGCTTCCTCCAGGTATTGAAAAACAGATCCGTCGAGGTAAGCCGCTGCCACCAGGAATTGCTAAAAAAGCGTTACCGGCCTCGTTTAGAGCCTGCTTGCCAACTTACTCTGGGTATGAGTGGCGAATGAGTGGTAAAGATTTGCTGTTAGTTGCGATTAAAACGGCGATAGTGGCAGAAATTATTGAGAACGTATTTGAATAAAAAAAACGGCCTTAAAAAAGGCCGTTAGCAAAAATTTGCAAATACTTGAATGAGGTAAATGAAAGGTTTGATTGACTATGGTTTAACTAACTAAAGTTTAAAGCAAATTACATAAAACGCTTGGACAGTAATTCAACAACTTCTTGCAGGTTAACGAAAAATTCTTTGATGCTTTTCATGTTCGCTCCGAATGTTAATGTGTGATCTTGATCACGTAGGAGCATTCTAGTTTTTTATTGATCAAAGTCAATAATCAGCCAAAAGATATTTTAAATATTAAACTAATTTTTAGGTCGAACCTTGTAAATTATTGTTTACAGCTTACTCATCATGCCGGCTAATTACCTTGCATAAAGGTTTTGCTGGATGAAATGGTGGCTAGACCTGCCAGTGCCTGCATGCTTTGTTCGTGTAGTTCAATGGTTGCAGCGGCACACACATCTTCGAGGACATGGCAAAAATAACCTAAATCATGGGCTTGTCTTACGCTACTTTGGATTGCCATCACCGAACTGACTCCACCGAAATAGAGCCGAGTAATATTATTATCGTTAAGCCATTGGTGGAGTTTATTGCCTGCAAATGCAGAAACGCCTTTCTTAATGATCACTCTGTCTTGCATATGAACTTTCAAATCTTCCACCCAATGGCAGCCATAGCCACTTAATTTTAATGCGCCTCTCTGTTTAGCTTGTGAAAAAAGTGGGGAGCCAGCAGGGATATCTTGATAATTATCGCTAAAGCCAACTTTGACCCAAATAACAGGAATACGCTGACTTCTTGCGTAATTAGCGGCTTGATTCGCCTTTTCAATAATATTACGGGAATTGACTTGGGAATAACTGCTATTGGATAAACCGTTTTTACCCACAATATCGTTAATAAGATCAATGATGATTAGCGCCTGTGACATTATTGCCCCTTTTTATGGCTAAGTAATTTAACGTAAAAGGGGATTGTAATGTTTATTATGCACTAGGGATGTTAACTGAATAACATTATTTTAAATAATGGTATTATTCTCGACTGCCGCCTTAATTAAGGCAAATCAATAATAAATCCAATACCTTTATTCTCTAATCCATCAGTGACTTTTAATGTTGCACCTATTTTCGATGCCAGATTATGGGCAATAGATAATCCTAAACCGCTTCCTGTTTCTAATGTTCCGGGCACACGGTAAAAGCGAGAAAATAGATGTGCTCGGCTCTCTTCGGGAATACCGCGTCCATTATCTTGAACTGTAATGGTGGCACCAAAAGGGGTGAGATCGACCAGTGTCACTTTTATTTTGGCTTTTTCTGGAGAATATTTAATCGCATTTTCGATTAAATTAGTGAACACATTACTCAGTGCTAGCTTATCAGTTTCAACATAAAAAGAATCTGGACTGGATAATTCCACATCAATATGTTTATTGAGGGCATAAGGAATATGGGATGAAATGAGATTACTGATTAACATCGGTAAATCAATTTGCTCTTTACGAATGGCAAAATCTTCCGCTTCCAAACGTGCGAGATCAATTAATTGATGAGATAAAGAGGCGGCGCGCGTTAATGTCTCTTTCATATCATTAATAATCTCGGCTTTTTCTTTTGGATTATCGATATGCATTAACACATGTAATTGTGCTGTTACCGCTGCAATCGGAGTCCGCAATTCATGAGCCGCATCTGCCATAAAACGTTTTTCGCGTAAATTAGCGGCATCGACTCGTGCCATTAATTGGTTAATCGCGGAAATAATAGGGCGAGTTTCTTTATACATATCTTTGGTATCAATCGGCGTTAAATTTCCCGGTTGACGCGATGAAATAATTTTAGCGACTTGTTTAATTGGACGAATACTAAAATAGGCAGTGATCAAAATAGCGATTAACATTATGCCCAAAATAAAGGCGAGAGGAATTGCAGTGCCTTCGGCTGGGTTACCAATTAACTTTCGTCGCTCAAGATACGATTCTGCAATCACAACTTCGAGGGTATGGTCATCATCCCATGCAGAAGTGAAATGCCAATCTTTATGTTGAGCAGTTAGCATATCGACTGATTTTAGTGATGGGTCTGAAATCTTTTCACTATTGCGATATAGCACATGTCCCCGATTATCCCGCACAACCATATACGGTTTATAGCTAGTTTCAATGCCGTTTTCCATGGCATCGGTATACATTTTTTGCAGAATAACCGCGAGCTTATCAAAATATTCTGGGGTATCTGACACCGTGCCTAATGTACGCGCAATCCCTTGTGTGACTATCTGCTGTTGTTGGTTAAATTCATCATCATCGACCAAATCAGGTAGATAAAAAAATTGTAACCAACCGACTAGCAGCAGCCATAAAAAGATGACTGCGCCAATCTGAATACCAAATGTGTAGACAAGAAAGGATTTAATCTTCACCAGATTGCGCTTCTTTTTTTAGTAAATAGCCGATGCCACGGATAGTAATAATTCTGTCTTTACCAATTTTGCGGCGTAAATTATGAATGTGGACTTCAAGGGAGTTACTTTCCACATCATCCAAGCCAAATAAACGTTGCTCTAAATCTGTTTTTCGCACGACATTGTCGGCATTTTTAATTAACTCGTATAGCAACAAATATTCCTTGCCGGAGAGTAATAATAATTGACCATCCAAGGTGACTTGGTGATTTAACGGATTTAATTGCAGATTATCCAATTGCCAAATTTCAGATGAAAACCCAGCCATACGGCGGCTAATAGCCTTTACGCGAGAAATTAATTCTGGCATCTCAAAGGGTTTTGTTAAGAAATCATCGGCACCAGAATCTAAGCTCGCCACTAAATTATCCATTTTATTGCGGGCGGTAAGAATAATAATCGGTATTGATTCTCCAGATTGGCGCCATGAAATTAATTCCTCTTGACCATCACCATCAGGTAATCCCAAGTCTAAAAGCATGACATCAAAATTGCGTGCCTGTAATTGCTGCTTAGCATCCGATAATAATCTGACCCAGCAAGGATTAAATCCGGCTAATTCCAGTCCACGACATAACGCTTTGCCGAGCTGAAGATCATCTTCTACCAATAAAATATTCATATTTATTACCTCTGTTGCGGAGTATAAGCAGACTCCGCTCACCCAGCAACTAGGATATTTATCCCCTTAAGCATCCCTTAAGGTTGGTTTAACCAAATATTAAGGTACTAAAATGCAAAAGCACTAATATACCCTCAACAACCATAACAAGAGCATTCATCATGAAAAAAGCGTATATTGAAGTGCCTCTATTTATCGGGATTATTTTTTTTGCCATGGTATTTATGGGGGCGAGTTTCAATAAACCACAATTGGCGTTGAATCCGACAAAATTAAATGAAGTTCAGCGATGCACTGATGCGAAAACTTGCTTAGTAGAGGCTCGAATACTTGAAGTGAGTAAAACGAAACGTAATCCGGTGAATGAGTTTAAATCGTATCTTCGTCAGAAACTTTATTAATAGTCTTTCGATAATGGCGGAATAGTGAATTGTGGTGCTATCGGTTTTTATACGCAAAAGCGTATAAGTGATAGGCAGAAACACATTAAAAGTGATTCAGATTAACTTCAAAGAATAGCGAATTAAGAAATGGAAGATAGATATTACCCTTCCATTTCTCTGCTAATCATCTAGTCATCGGTATTTGCTTCAGGTAGCCAGCCGTCATCCATCCAAATTTCTTCTAAGATCTCTTCAATGCGTAATTTATCATCCGCAATCTTCGTTCCTGAAATATTAATCGCCTGCTGAGAGCTAAAGCCCACTCGAGTGACCATATCAGGGTACTGTGACTGTAGTTTGCGTAAAATCTCAGACTCTAAAGCTTGTAAAACCAAGCCACTTGGTTTTTGCGGTGAATTCTTATCAAATAACACTTCGATGCGTAACATAATAGCCTCTACTAAAGACTGTATTAATATACAGTATTTTTAGATCTATATGGGGATATTGTCAATATCCTGCATTGAATATTTTTTTATTGTGATAGCAGGCTAACTCTTTTTATTTCGACAAGTTAATCCGATAACCTTTAAAAGAAGCTGGCAGAAATATTAATACACAACCCTAAAATGGCCATATTAAAGACAAATGAAATAACGGATTGGAGCAATACTGCACGACGCATAGGGGTTGAGGCTACTTCCACATCTGCCGTTTGTGAGGCGACGGCAATGGTGAATGAGAAATACATAAAATCCGAATAGCTGGGTTGGGTGATTTTATCGGGGAAAATTAGCCACGTTTTTTCATTTTCACTATTGCCGTAATAGAGGTGGGCATAGTGCATGGTAAAGCCCGTGGGTAAGAGCAGCCAAGAGGATATCAATGTCGAGGCAGTTAAAATATAAGAGTAAATTTTATCGGCTTTCGGGATATCACTGTGTCCGCCCAAGGCAAAAAATAAGGCTAATAAACTGACGCAGCAGCCTGACATCAAGAAAAATATTACCATGCTCGCGCTTTCATCTTCGATTTTTGTCAGCTTACGAATATCTTTCACATTGTGGCTAATAATTCTCTGGAATAGAAACAGCAAATAGCACCACGCAAATGCGTTCCAACTGATAATTAAGTTAATAATCAGACTTTGTGTTTGAAATAAAGCGAAGAAAGTGATGAAAGCAACAATAAGCGAGACCAAAAAGCGCGGTCGAGAATGAAATGCATGACGTAGCTGGTGGGTGATACGAGCAGCACAGCGAAGCATGGGGTATTCCTTGAAAAATAATTATCACGTTAATTTAAAACGAGTATATCACTGAAAAAAATGGAGCACGAATAAGGTGCTCCATACAGGTATTGCTTAGGAATAAATAGGTTTATTTTTCGCTTTGTCTTATCAACGCATAGCGATTCAGTAGCTGTTTAAAATGATTATCAATCCGTTGATATTCAGATTCAGGGACGGAACCTTGGGTTTGAAGTTGCTCAAGACGACGTAATTCCTCTTCCAAAGGAACGCTTTGATTAAAATGCTGGCGAGCATTGAAAATAATGGTTTTTAATTCAGACCCCGTGATATAGCTGCGAGGTTTACCATCAAGACTGTCTAAGCGCGTACTGAGATTATTTAGCTCGGCCATCCCTTCAGACCACTGTTGTAATTTATCGTTAGATAGCGCATTAATTTGCATATTTTGCTGCCATTTATCGTTAAATGCGCTGACTTCTTGACGTTCACCATATTGCTTAGTGAGGTAACTCACCATGTTTAATCCATACAGCTGAGGCCAAATTGGGGAGACGGACTCTAATTCCACGAGATAGTTATCGATTACCTTGAGTTTTTCAGGGGAAAAACTATTGGGTTGTGCGGCATTAGGCTGTAATTGTTGCTCAAGAATTGAGGCAATATTCGGCGTAAAGTCAGGTAATTGGGGTAGCGCTTGCGCTAAAACATGGTTATTGATTTGTGGGTGTAACATATACAAAGTTCCTGCACACAGCGCGCCTGCGAGCACAATACCAAAAGCCAAACCCACACAAATGCCTTTGCGGTAAGAAGGCTTGATCGGTGTCGGTGTGCTGATAGTAGCATTGGCTTTGATGGAAATTGGCGTTGCTGCGGTACGGGCATGAAATGATGATGGAGAAGTTTTTGGTAATTGCAGTGGCGTCGGTGGAATAAAACCATTGTCGGGAACATCGGTATTTTCGAGCTGCTTGGCTTGAGTGATGAGCAAGTTTTGCAGTCGTTCCAGCTGAGTAAGGTGTTTGAGCTCTAATGTTTGTAGCAGCTGCCCAATTTGGTTGAGCGTCGCTTCAGTTTGATACAGTGCTGGCAGGTCTGCATAAACAGGCGCATGGGCGCGTAATCCTGTCATGAGTTGTTGGCTCAGCGTAGCGAGGATCTCAACCCGGGCATGGGTCTGTTGTGGCCATAATCCTTGCCAGTGGCGGCTCAGTAAATGTTGGAGTAAAGATAAGCCTTCGTTTAATCCCGCGATACCATTTTGATGCTGGCGGATCAGGGTAAACCATGCGCAAGTTTGTAAATCAGCGCCGTTTTGGTTGAATAAGGACAAACATAGCCCATGAGCTCGCGCCCAGTCTACATCAGGGCGGGCGGGGTGAAAGCGTTTATTTAATTCTTCTTTGAGCGCGGCAAAATCAGCCAGCGTGCGCGGGTCGCCACCAAGGCGCAATGTGTTTAAATCTGGGTTCATAGTTTTCTCACGCTATCGTCGGTTTAAATCGTATCGAATTGTTTTTTTAGATGGTGTACGAGAATGCGCCCATCCGGCATAAATTCAGTGCCATAACGGATCAAACCTTGCTCATGTAATTCAACCTCAAGGGCGTAATGGAGCGCCCCAAAGCTGTTTTGCGGTAATAACACTAAAGAGAGTGATTTGATGCGGGGCTCATACTTGAGTAACGTGGCCGATAAAATGGTCATCATATTGTGAGCAGTGCCGGGGAGACCTTGGATCATTTTACTCATATCAGGTAGCCCATAGTCGGGAAGATGCTCGATACTACCCGCTCTGGCGTTGAGAATGCGGCGAATATTGTCCATCACAGACACCATCACTTGGTCATGTTCTGGGATAGCATCAATATCCAATCCACCCGCAAAATACCCCGTCAACATTTCATATAATGAAGGCTGGGACATGCTATTTTTCTCCAAGTGGTTTTAAGGTCATGGAGTTATCCGCGAGGGTGAGTAAGCGCGGGTCATCCGGTAGTAACCGCTTTTTGGGGATCACTACGCGCCAGTCATCGGTGATAAGGTCTGGGTGATGGAACATCACGGCGATGGCAACAAATTCAGCGCCGTCTTCAAGGGGCATATCAAGGGAAATCGACTCTCCTGGGCGAATGCGTAAATCTTTTTGTACCACGAGAGAGGATTTTAGTACTTGGCTATCTTTGGCAAATAACGACGCGTAATCACTCTCATCAAAGCTTTCAGTATCTTTCAATTGATATACGCGAATGATGGTGGACAGCGATGCGCCTGTATCATCGGTATTGAGCGCTTCACGTGCCACGAAATCAAGATGGACGACTTTCACTTGCTTATAAAATATCGCGTTTGCTGCACTGCGAGTGCCATCGCTGACCATTTGAGTGAGCCCGCATCCAGCGAGATTTAATGCAGTCAGAAGCACCAATGTTTTGCCGCAAAATGGCAGTAAAGGGATGTGTTTCATAGGATAGTCCCAGAATTAGAATCGATAATTAGCGTAATGTGAGGGCGGCGTAGAGTGTGATGTTGCCGATAATCGCTGATAGCGCCCTAAATTTAAGGTAATAATGTGTTCTCGGTGAGGGGCATTAGGGGTTAATGCGCCCATCGCGGCGGTACGTCCCAGTTGAACACCTTGGTGAGATTGCGTGCTTAACGTTGCGTTAGGGAGCAACTTTCTGGGTAATTTGAGACAAAGACGGGCATTGACTCTTGACCCTAGGTAAACATGCAATAGCGCCATTAAATCTTGATACAGTTGTCCGTCAGGCAACCAATTGCGGGCTTCATCAAAGTTATCTGTCTGTAAGGTAATCAAAATTTGGCTGTTTACATCGGTAGAATACTGACCTAAAACGGGCTTGTTGGTTAAGGTCATCGGTGTTCTGCACGATAGCCCTGTTTGAGTTGTTTGCTCGATACGCCGCGGGTCATGGGGTTTGATTTTTACGTGAGTGTCAGGCGCGAGTAATTTAACGAGTGACACAACGCCTTCTGCGGTGCGGGTTGGAAAACGTAACGTACCCAGTAAGGCGAGAAAGCGGGATAAAGGCGCTTGCACATGTTGAGCTGTGCCTGGGATCCCTAAGCCAATTAACCCATACAAATACTGGGAAGTTTCATCTTCGCCACCCGCGGAAAAGGTTGCTGGATAGGAATATTTTCGCCAAATACGGTAAAACTGCGTGGTGAGCCGATGGTTAAAAATATCCAAAAAATCCGTGAGCGATTCGGTCCCTTCCCGCTGTTGCGCGATGTCATCGAGGTAGGCGGTGGGTAACGGTGATGTGACACCATATAACCCTAAAAAGGTAGTTCGAATACTGGGTGTGTTGCTATCTCGGTAGCGGTCTTCAATGTCGATGCCTTTAATTTCGGTGACAGGAAAACCCATCCCACGATGGGGACGAAACCGGATAACATCGGTTTTTGGATCTTGGGTGCTACCAAGTGGCGGGCGCTGTTTATTACTCTGTTCTAGCAGTTGGCAAAACCGATAGAAGTTAACCAGTGGTAGACGCTCCCCTAGCGCATCAAAAAGCTGATTTACTGAGGATGATTCTCTGTCCATGTGAGGCTATTTCCTGTTGGTAAAATATGGAGAGTCAATTGGTTAAATAGATGCACGTCGGTGTACAGTGCGAAAAAGCGGTTGAGCATTTCGCCAAAGAGATGAATATCACCTTCACCGTTAAATCCGTTGCTATCAAGAGTGATATCGATGGCAATACCGCGCTGTAAAAAGCCTTTTTCGAAACGCTCAATAAGGTGCTGTTCAACGTGGATCATGGCATCGAGTTTGCGGCTGTTTAAATCATCTTCGCGCCAGTCATAGAGCGCCAATGTGCCGCGCAATACTTCCACGTTGTCCATCATATTGAGGAAACTGGCGCCAAGGTGGCTAAGAACGCGCCAATGGAAACGGTCTTCGGCTGGTGGATAGCAAGGCAGGGTTGGTTTGCATAAATTGCGAACCTGCAATTGGGTTTGTAGGGTTTCTTCGGTCCTGTCGAGCAATGTACTTTGCAGCGCTTTGCGCGGAAGTTGCCCGTTAGTGCCGGTTAATTGCAAAGATAAGGTTTCACTTTCCAGAGCGGCGGTCGGCTGTTCGCGTTCTCCCCCTAAAATCAGCCATGTATCATGTAACCCGCTGACACCGCGCTTAACGCGAGTGTGGTAGTAGTGTTCAGGTGCATTGCGGCGCAACATGCCACCTCGATGGCGAAAACTGCTGAATGGAACATAGTGAATGTGTTCACCTCGCCTTGTTCCATGAACCGTATCGACAGCATAAATTTCGGTATGCCCATCTTGTAGGCGACGGGGACGCAGTAAATATTCACTTTCTAACCCGTTAACGGTGAGTGGATCTGCTTCAATATTGAATAAGTTGATCACCGGCACGCTATGCAGTTTTAGGTTGTCGCGACTTAATGGAATGTCGCTATCCCACAGGGTATCGAGCACAACTTCCAGCTCAAAGTGACTTAATCCTTCGGGTAATTGAATCTCTTCAAGCCCGTTTAAATTGACGAAGAAAAACTTTTCTCGAAAAGAAAAATACTCTAGCAATAGCTGGTAGCCACTGAAGGTACTATCTCCTTTGGGCCACAGTTGATCTTCTTCGGCAAATCCGCCGGGGGAAAACCACAGCGGTAAACGAACGCGGTCAGGGGATGACGGTAAACGGATATAGGTCGCCGCGACGTGTTTGGTGAGTGCCAGATGTAGAGCGTAAGTGGTTGGGACGTCACCCGCCAAATAAAAGGAAATAGTCCCAAGAGGGCTCTGTTTCCAATCGACAAGTTTTGCACAATCGAAGCGTAATCGGATCACGGAACGGCCATCAGGCTCAGTGGTTAAATTCACTGTGGATAGCGCAATGGGATTTAAGGTTAAATCCCGCGTGGTGCGGTAACGACAAACGGTTTTCTTCTCGCCAATTGGGCGTGAAAGCACTTCAAAATTGGCTGGGATCACCGACGATAATTTCATATCGTGAATATCCGGTGCGAGTTCAACCACAGACAGTGAAGGAATGGTTTGTAAATAATGAGGCCAAAGTAGGCTGACCAATCCTTCCGTTAATTCCGGTAAATCATCATCAATTTTCTGGCGTAGTTGCCCCATCGAAAAGGCAAAACCTTCAAATAGTCGCTCAACAAAAGGGTCGGGAATGCCGGCTTTATCTAAATCTAATAGTGCCGCCCGGTCGGGATGAGCTTGGGCGAACTCTTTGGCAGCTTCGCGTAGATAGCGCATTTCTGCATCATAATAGCGAAGGGTTAAATCATCCATTCGTATCACTCTCACTGATTAATTTAAGGGTAGAGCACCAATGCTCGGACAGGATCTAAGCGAGTTAATTGAGCCAATAATTCAGACATTTGACGATGTAACTCGGCTTTATCCGGTGTATTACGTTGTGCTTTACCGCGCAGAAGTTGTAATTGGCGGGCTTTGACTTCAAACAGGGAATGCGGTTCCCAATCAGCCAGTTGCATGTGTTCAGCGCGATTATCTAATTCACGCAATAAGTTCAGCGCTAAATCATGACGGGCAAACTGCTCTGCCACTCTTGCCATTACCAATTGCAATAGCCATTTTTGGCGGGTGGTCTGAATATTCGGGCGAGACATTAACCATGCTAGTGCAGCTTCCACCCCTTCGGTATCGGCTTGCGTTAATGCTTCTTGCTCTAAGGCGAATATCGAGCCGTTATCATCATCATCCGCGCCTTGAACTGGCATATGGTGCAGAGACTGAATGTTATCTTCCAGAATCTGTTGTTTGATCCACGCGAGGGTCACTTCATCAGCAAAGGGGGTGCCATCTTCCCATGCGAGATTTTCTAACCCGGGTAGGCGCAATAAAAATTGTTTTAAATCCGAGGCAATAACGTCTGCCCAACCGTTCCAAGGCGCGGGAGATTTACTGAGCGCTTGGTGTAGGTACCATTGAACGTCTAACCAAAAATGGTTAACGCCTTCGGCAAATAGACGGTCGGCTTGTTCGGTGAGCTCCAACCAGTTTTGTTGCAGATATAAACGTTTTAATTGGGCTTTCGCATCCGAGCGCGGTGGGGCTAAACGTGTGCAACCATGCTGGTTCTGTGGTGGCGATTGGTGCAGGGTATCCCAACGGACAGATTTCATCAGCCGGTGACCCGACAGCCAGCCGTTGGGTTGATTACGTAGATAATTGGCAAGGACTTTGGCTTGGTCGAGCAGCTCACGACCTGATTGTATGGGGGCGATAGGGCTGATCCCCGAGGCAGTTTGCTTTATCGCGATATTTTCCGACGCTTTGATATTTTGCGGGACGACACTATCAGCCCCACCCGATTGGGCGAGCCGATTTTCTAAAGCCCGTAAAAGGGGAGCAAGGTTAGGGCGGCTTGCTTCATCCCACGTATTAAACTCATCCACGATCGCGCTAAGTAGCGCCACAATGCGGGAAAATTCGTTGCTATCCACCTCAGGGTAGAGGGATAAGCTGTCGATAACACGTTGACCCGCCAGCCATTCGATGGCGGCTTTTCGGCTATTTGGGCGCGAAGGTAGTAGGCTGTCATGGTAGCGATGCAGTAATCCTGCGAGTAGACCTAGCCCATCGGCTAATCCTGTTTCCCCTTCGCGATGCAAACGCGCCCAAATATAATAAGTGATAACTCGCGCATCTTTGCAGACGTTGGTTAGGAGGTTTTCGGCAAGAGCACAAATTAATTCAGTGTCTGATCCCGAGAGTTTGTTGACTTCTTCTTTCATGCGTTCGAAGTCATCGTCATAACCGGGGTCATCCCCCATTGGATTTTCAGCTGTAATGGGCAGTAGCCAGCGCTCCCATAGTGCCACTTGTTGCTCAACAAGCTGGTTAGCAGCAAGCGGATTTCCAGTAAAGCAAGCGGTGCGCAAGGCAGTTAATAAAGGCATAGGTGATGTCCTATCGGTGGCTAATCCAAAAAGATTTTTTCAGGCAAAACGAAATTGCGCAGTTTTAATAGTGCCAGCGGGCCTTGACCCATTTCGGTGCGCAGTTGGTAATTCAGCGTGTTGCCATCCGGTGTTACCCACGAGACGGTATAGCTGCTAGTGCTGCCCGCATAAGGCGCGACGTTGGCCGTTTCGAGTAAACGGATCAGCCCCCAAACACCACGATGATCGCCATAGAGTCGGGTACCCGATGACGTAGTCATCCAGGTTAAAGATGCGCCAGACGCGACGGTATCGGCAGGCCAAACAAAACGTTGCCATTCTGGGAACTGGTTATCGTAAGTGAGATTTTGTTTATCGATCACCAATATGGTTTGCATCACATTTTTACTGGTGCCTGGACGCATTTCAAAGTAGAGGCGCGCTTCCCCGTTCGCGAAAGCCACATCACCTAACTCTGTCAGGGTATTTAGCGCGGTTAAAAAGGCAGGGTTAAAGCGTAAGCCTTGGGCATTGGTGCTATTGGGGACCCAATGGTTGCCTTCTTTGCGTAAAACCCCTTGCAAGCGCGTTTCTAAGAAGCGTTGGATCCGACCATTATCGGGGCGCAGATATTGCGCCATCAACGGTAAGGAGATATCGCTTTGGGTATTTTTTAGAGGATAGCGTCCGCCGAAAGCGTTGTTCCATTCACTGACAATGGCATTTTGCCATTCGCTATTAATGCCTTGGGCGGTTGGTGTGAGTAATTGCTGCCACGCTTGGGTCATCGGCTCCACTAACAGCGCATCCCCAAAGCTTTGCCACTCTTGCCCAAAGCTGGCGGCAATCAAACTACCCATATCCCGCGCTTCGGCGAAATCGACATTTTTACCTTCTAGAATACTTTGCGCGAAGGATTGAGACATCGCTTGCGGATCCGGTGCATTAACCACTTGCTGAAGTTTTAATCGCACGCGGGTTATGCGGGTGAGATAGGCTTGTAGGCTGAGGTTATCGCTTGTTTGCGTGGCGGCTTGCGGGTCCACAAAATTCAGAATGGGGGCGAAGGTATCTTCAAGTGGACCCGTAAAGTCGGCTTTCTGACTAATGACGGGTTTCTGTTCTTTATTAAGCAGGTCTTTCGCGGAGTTCATAAAGGAGTCAGCGAGCTTTTCTTGCTGGCGTCCGGTTTTCCCTTGGTAAGCCACGGTATTCATCAATGCAATGACGGGTGACTGGCGCACATCGCTCATCAAAGATAATTGGTCGATAGTATCAGACAAGCTTTCAGTATGGCGCCATTGCAGGCTATTGAGGAAGTTTAACCAGCTATCAGAAAAGTCAGCAAAATAGCGTTCAGTAAGCTGCTGCTTAAGTGCATCAGGCGAAATATCTTGGCTAAGTTCATGCTGGCTATCACTCAATACCCAATCAATTTCATTGCGGCGAGATTCAACCACTTTTTTGATGGCAGGTTGAATAGACTCTTCCCACGCTTTGCGGGTAAAAATACCTGACACAAACTCATCCGTGGTGAATAAAAAGCTGGCATCGGTATCGCCCGTCATATCATCTAAGGTCATATCAGGGAACTGATGTTGCGCTTGTAGTAACACTTCTTGATATAGCGTAGCACTTTCGCTGCGTTGACCAATTTGTCGAATGAGTAAAGTGCGACTTTGATTAATCAGGTTATTGTTGGCAGTTAATTGCCATTCGGGGTGCTTCGGTAGCTGTTGGGCATAGAACATAAGTAATTCTTTACCGAGGGTTTGCCATTCGCCTTCGTTCATTCCTTGCGGGACGGGGAGAGTCGAGAGCACGCTATCAGTAAAAAACGCCGGATCCATGCGCTCAGGGGTACTCATCATTAAGTAGGTTTTTAGGCTTTGATACGCCCCTTGGGTGGCTTGGCGACGGTCATCACTGTTAGGGGATAACTGGGCGTAGGTTTGTAATTGTTGAGTCAATTGTTGAGCGATGGTATCACGCAAAGGCGGTAATACCGTTTCTTGGTACAGTGGCCATAAATGGGCTAATAGTGGCTGATTACTGTTTAGCCCAAAATGGAGCCAGAAAGGCACAGAAGTTTGTTCGCGATGATTGAGTAAGCCTAGGGTTTGCTGAAAATCATACTGAGCTTTGAGGCGTTCAGTTTCTGGTAATTGTGCGTTAGCAGCGACGCTTGCGCTTTGGTAGCTCTCTTCGATAAGCTGGCGATTGGCGAAGTAAGAGACAATCATACCGGCTCCCCATAAGGTCATGGCGGTGGCTGCGCCATATTGAACGAGACGTTTTTTGTCAAAGCCTAAAGAGGCAGGCTGTAAACCGGATGCCAGTTCAGATTGCACATTCAACCAGCTTTTCCAGCGGGTATCAGGGTGCCAACTATTGGGTAAACGTTGCTGATTTAACGGATTGATACAAGGGCTAAATGCAATGCCGGAAAAAGGCAGCGTACGTAATTGGGTATTGAGTGGGGCTAATGCGGTTGCAAGCTGCTGGCTGCCACCGTTTTGTAAAAATTGGGCTAAGGCGAGTAGATAGGTGTGTTTTTGTTCGCGCAGTAATGCTTGAGTTCCGTTGATCACAAGTGCAGGGATCAGGCTTAATAAGCTAGGCGATAGCGCCTCGGCTGGCATATTTTGCTCTGTCATACAGAGGATAGAGGGCGTTTCAACCGCGCTGAGGGATTGCTGGTCACTGACACTCCATACCCAAACTGGCGCACGCCAACCTAATTCTTGGAAGAGGTTCTGGATAGCGCGCCCTGCATTGTGGGCTGTTGCGGTATTGAGGTTAGTGAAAGTGACGTTGTTGTCTAAAAGCTGAGATGAAATGCTGTTTTCAGTCACCCAAATCACGCCATCGAGCGGACGACGTCGGCGTAGGTGTTTGAGGGTTTCTAGTCGCTCTGAATCGATGGAACTCCCGATATCGCCACCGTAGATAAGTAGGGTTCCATCACACTCTTGCCAGATTTCTTGCGTCAGGCTAGGAGCGAGTTTTTCGACGGCGGAGTGGGAGCCAAGGAGATAAATAACAGAAATTTTATGTAAACAAAATCGACCATATACTTGTCTTAGAGCCTGCAACATTTCATTCGACGTATTATTATCATTGGCTTTTTTTAACCATTTATATTTATGCAAAAATGGCGCTATTGATGAAAGCGATATTCGGCGAATGAAGAACAAATAGACAGGGGCAATTAATAGTAGAATGAACCAAGAAATAACTGAATATAGGAAAATGGATTTATCAGAATATTGAGTCGCAAAATAGTCATTTCCAAATAAGGAATAAAAAGTACCAGCTAAAATCACTATTACAGTGATTGCTAGTAAATAGCCAATAATCAATGCACTTATTGGGGTTTTGGAACTTATTTTATCTTTGCTCATGACGGGAAATAACTCCAGCAAGGTGTTTATTGTCAATGATGTTCGACGTCCATCCACAAGAATCGATATTATTCTGTATACAATGGATTGTTGATTGAGAAATAGCTAGAAAAGGAGAAGACCGAGTGACTCCACCGTAGTATGGAAAAAGAACATTATCGATACAGATCCAATCGGTAGAAGCGAATGCAATAGCACTTTTACTATCCATAGAAATGGTGAGGCTAGGAGCCGTTTTTAGGTTTGCATATCGCTTTAAGTGAGTTGTTAGTTGATTAATATCTTCATAATGAGCATCAATGGTTTCACAACGATGAATAGCGTAATTTCCCGTATTCCCAATTAACCAAAGAAACCCGCTTTCGGATTGAATCACCTGTTCTGCTTTATCAAACAAATTTGTACCAGCAATGATGAGCTGTTCGTTATCACCATAATGCTCATAATGATTGTCAATAATATCATCAAGGTCATTAATTGAATGAATGATATTCCTATCGATAGAAGTATTACTATATAGC
>NZ_JAERJY010000260.1:0-1427 GCF_018257375.1 Providencia sp. JGM181
CTTTATGTTTGGTTAAAGAACCTAATATTCATCAGCCAAATATATAAAATAAGTACGATTTTTAGCAGCTTCTGATTATCTTTTTATAATCAACAGGTGTTAGAGCACAAGATAGCTGCTAATTTAGAGCATAATTTGTTCGATACATAAACACTTTCTGCGAAAAATACACTCAGTCGTTTAATGCGTTTTTCACAGGGATCAGTTTAAGTGTGTTGTGTAATTTCCACACGGCAACAAATAAAATGGCAAGGGATATTCTATTAATGTTAACTTCTGAAAAATTTAAGCGCTATATCTGGCGCATTGTTCCGGCAGTCGCAATTGCCGTAACGCTTTCAGCATGTACGGCACCGAAAACGTCGAAGAATGGTCAGACAACCACAAGATCTTCAGATGCTCGTATGTTAAATGCAACATCGAATGACTCACTCGCAATGGCATCTCAAGATGAATTCGAAGATTTAGTCAGAAGTGTTGATACCAAATCCAAAATCATGGATCAATATGCAAGCTGGAAAGGCGTAAGCTACCGTTTAGGTGGAACCACGAAAAGTGGTGTTGACTGTTCTAGCTTCGTACAACGTACATTCCTCGAACAATTTGGCGTGCAATTACCACGTACTACCTCTGAACAAGAGTCTTCAGGTAAAAGTGTAAAACGCAATAATTTAAGAGCGGGTGACTTAGTTCTGTTTAAAACAGGTCGCACGATGAAGCATGTAGGGATTTATATCGGGGACAATAAGTTTGTTCACGCCTCTACAAGCAATGGCGTTATCGTTTCTGAAATGACTAACGATTATTGGAGCAAGCGTTATTACGCAAGCCGCCGTGTGGTTAATGGCTCATAGAACCCAGAAACATTAATGCAGTAACATATAGATACCTTGCCAATAAAAAAGCTTCCAGGCTCTAAACCGGAAGCTTTTTTATTGGGTCGTATATCATAAAGACGACCTTAAGATTAAATAGTTTCAATGCCATTAAGCACAATAGAAACCAGAAGCCATTTCTGCGATAGCAACACCGGATGCTTTTAAACGGCACATTGCGGTTAGCTCATCACTCGCTCGGATAAATAAACACATCTCTTTTTGCCATTCTAAAATGGCGTTATCGATCTGCATTTCCGATAACGATTCAGATAAATGCTTCATTGCAATACAATCTGTTGCACAGTCGTGGCTCAGCAATTTTAGCCCCACTAGCTTATCGCTATTCATATCATTCATAGGTACAACTTCAACATCAGTCCCTATTTTTCCCGATAACCAGCGGTAGCTTTGCGGCAGCCTGTGCACTACCGAAAGACCTAATTTTTCCACAAAAATTTCCTATTAAAACATGTCATCATTTTGCAGTAAAAAAAGTTGTTGATTTAATTCAGATAAACGGAAGCTTGCTTCATCACTTATCCATATTTT
>NZ_JAERJY010000261.1:0-1426 GCF_018257375.1 Providencia sp. JGM181
AGCTTTGATTAAGTAGACCTGCGGGCTGCTATTTTTAATGGCAAGTTTTGTATTTGGATTGGCAGCATCAAAGACGACGCGCGTTTGAGCTAAACGCAGCCCGCCTTCTGCAGCGAAGGATAGCGTCGAAAAACTGCTGCATATCAACAAAATAATCAGAGCGCGATAGCCAGAGAAACGATTTGAAAACATACTTATTACCCAATTAGTCATATAAGAAGCTAAACGTGACGGTTGCGGTGAGTTCACCATTTTGTAAATTGTCACTGGCGGTACAGGTGCCGCAGGCTAGCTCGGCAGTAAAATCAAGCGAGCTATTTAATCTCGCCACATCGCTGGTTCCACCTGATGGCCATGTTTTGATGGTAATCGCCTCATTGCCAGGTTTTGCGGTATTGTCATTAGCATTGAAAACATTATTCCCCTGGGTGGATAGCTTAATGCCATAGCCTTTTGTGGTGCTGGATGCATCGGCATACAGCGGTTCATTGTTATCCGCGGTGAACGTATTTCCTTTGACCGCAATTCTGGGGGTTAAAAAATAGCCCTGGCACCCTGAGAGGGTTAACCTGAATCCGCTACGTTGCGGACTTTTCAGAATTTCATCGTAGGGCAGTGGTGCGCCATTGTTATACGTGACGGTACTTGGCACTGTCACATCGCAGCTACCGCCATAAAAAAAAGCGGAAAAGGAGAGGGTGGTTGAGGCACTGCCTGCCTGTAATTCACTGGCTGGTAATAGCAACCCTACAATCACGCTAAAGAAAGACAGTTTTCGTATCATTGTTATTAGCAGCCTTTAAAATCAGTTATAGAAAAAATTAAATGTTAATGAGGCGGTTAACTCGCCACCTTGTAAGTCATTGGCAGTACAGGTTCCGCAGCTGACGGTTGCCTTCAGTGGGATGGTTCCATTCAAGGTACTGGCAAAGGTTTTATTCCATTCTTTGGTGGTTTTCGCCGTGATTTTTTTATCCGTTGCCAGGTTGTCACTTTGGTTAAAATTACTGCTACCTTCCGTGGATAATAAAATGCCATAGCCTGTACTGGTGCTACCGGTACTCACAAACAGATTTTCACCGGAGGCACTATCGGTATCTCCTTCGAGGGTTATCGAGGGGGTTAACCCGTAACCTTTACAGCCAAGAATGGTGAGATCAAAGGTTTCGCTGATATCACTGGTCGTGGTGATATCTTCAGCGGGAATAAGCTCCCCGTTATGAATCGCAACGGTTGGGGGCACGGTAATTTGGCAGCCACCGCCGACAATGCTGGCACTGATTTTGGTGGTGGCCGTGGTTGCCGCTATCGCGGATTGCCCCAGACTTGCCGCATACAATGCGGTGGGAATGAGCAGGGAATAGAGTGACGTTTTAGTCAGTGTCATGATGAATTCCTATTTTTAGGTCTTACTGAAAAATAAGGT
>NZ_JAERJY010000262.1:0-1420 GCF_018257375.1 Providencia sp. JGM181
ATACTATATAAGTGGGCATAGCATACCACTACTTATATATTAATTGCTTATTTCATCTAAAGACAGAGTAAAGCTAGGTACAAACGTTTTTATAAAATATTCCATTTCAGGGCTATTGCGCTCCGCTAACATTTTTTCAAGACGTCTTTTGGCTAACTTGAATTCGCTATTACCTGCGGATAGCTCTTCCAAACATTTTAAATAGGCACATAAGGTATCTGCCTGTTTTACAATAAAATGTTCTTCCTCGGATTGCAGATCTTCTACCAGTAAGCATTTAAAATCGTCTTGCAACTCTTCTGGCAGCATATCCAACAATTTTTGCTGGGCAAATTTTTCGATTTTTTTATATTCGTGGGCGATTTGCTGATTGTGATATTTAATTGGCGTTGGTAAGTCACCAGTGATGACTTCACTGGCATCATGATACATGGCAAATAGCGCAATTTTTTCAGGGTTGACATTTCCCTCGAATTTGCGGTTTTTAATGACCGCAAGAGCATGTGCTACCATGGCAACTTGTAAGCTATGCTCGGAGACATTCTCGGTACGCACATTGCGCATGAGTGGCCAGCGATGAATAAGTTTCATTCTAGCAAGGTGGGCAAAAAAATAACTCATAATCCCTCTTCAGTGATCCGGTGATGGTCTAAATTATATCTCAAAATTTATGAGGCTGGTAAGTTTATTGTGTCAGGCTTAAGTGGGCTTTTCTTATAAAAAACTAATAAATACAAGTGGGTTAAGGTTACTTAAATACCGCTATGATGAGACTCTATCTAAAAAGGAGGATATATGAACATAGAAAAACTAAGTGGTGGTATTGCCTCATTTGAAAACCATTGGGGAGAAGAGATATTGATGGCTAATTTACAGCACACTTCAATTAGATTGGCTTCAATTTCACTTGGGGGTATACAAAATAATGAACTGATTGAAAATGCATTTGAATATATTATTCAACATGATGTTGGACAAACAAGTGATTACTGGCGTGTTCATATTGTAACGTTGTCGGGTTCTTATACTACGCCTGATGGATTTTTTTGCTCAATTGGTGAGGAAGATAAAAAAATAGGGCGAGTTAAATTATCCGTTGATGGCAAAAACAAGCAACTAAATGTTACATACCCAGTATCAGGAACTTTTTCGACAAAAATGTCTATGTATTACTGAGTTTTTCTTTTTTCAATCAAATAGCTATTGCGAGAAACATCGATAAAGTATTTGATACAAGGTTGATATATATTACCTTTGAAAATGTCTAGTGTGAGGATTTAACAGTCGTTAAACATAATTAGGCTAACCATAAGCTTAATGTAAAGTAGGGTGAAAAAAGAAATAAACAGGGGCATGGGCGATTGAGAGCATCGTTTATTTCTTTGTGAGTGCGCTGGCGATTGCGTTACTGGGGGCAGGG
>NZ_JAERJY010000263.1:0-1398 GCF_018257375.1 Providencia sp. JGM181
TTAGAGTATTTTGCATGAAATGCTTCCTAACTAAATGTTTTCATTTATAAAATTATTAATTAAGTGAATGTATAGATAGTATGTTATAGTACATTAAATGATCATGCCTCATTGCTATAAAAGCAAATCTTGCCTTCGCAAGCTTTTATCTAACAAATAGATGCGGTATCCAAGGGAAGTAATTCCTAAGGGATTACCTATGAATTTATCTACATTGTACCGAAACATTTTATCGCTTACAGGGAATGCTTTAATAATAGTTGTATTACTGCTAGCTGCATTTTCACTTGTATACTGGATGTAAAACTATTCTGCAGATCACGGAAATAAAAGGTATTTAGCCTCTGAAAACTAAGTGTAGAGGCTTAAAAGCATCAATGATGGGGATTGTTAGTGCGCTTCCTCGCGTATAGCTTAATGGAGAAAAAATGAACTATTACATTCAGACAATGATGGAACCACAGGGTAGTTATAAAATGCATAAGATTGGATGTAAGAATATGCCTATAGCTGTAAATAGATTTTATCTTGGTAACTTTTTAAATGCTATGCAAGCGATTAAAATGGCTAAAAAATCAGGTTATGAAGTTGTAAAAATATGCTCTAGCTGTATAAATAGTGGTATAACGTATTAAAATAAATCGCTAAATATTACTTTTTAATTTGCATTTATAATATCAATAGTAAGCTCTTCTGAAAAAGGAGTGAAATATAAAATTTGCTATTATTGTGTTTGTGTGGCCTAATGGTTTAACTGGTTTGGAAGTACAGGCCTATTTATGCTAGTCAGTTTAAAGTCGTTCACCATTTAGTGTTATCTAAGATACCCTTCATTGCGAATTCCTTCTAATTAATTCCCATAAGTAAAAATAAAAAACAAACCTAATATGCCTTATGGCAAACTTAAAAAATTAAAGGAAATTCTATGTCTAATACAATGACTGGTTCAGTAAAATGGTTTAACGACGATAAAGGTTTTGGTTTCATTACTCCAGCTGATGGCTCTAAAGATGTATTTGTTCATTTCTCTGCAATTCAGAGTGATAACTTCAAATCTTTAATTGAAGGTCAGCAAGTTTCATTCATCATTGAAAATGGTGCAAAAGGTCCTGCTGCAGGACAAGTGGTGGCGCTTTAAAGACACTATAAAAGTCTATCTGTACTTTAAATGTCCTTGCTGTAGTGGATCTCAATATAGAACCTCACAGTTTGATATTTCAGTAAATAATCCACATGGCGCTAAATGCATTTTTTGCAAAAGCTCAATGAAAGCAAAAGTTTGCTGATTAAAATTTCGATAGTACTTAAAACCTCGTTACAACGAGGTTTTTTTATTTAAATCGTATTTATTTAAATGGATGTGTTAAGGTTAAGGAATAATTATACCTCATTGCTATG
>NZ_JAERJY010000264.1:0-1384 GCF_018257375.1 Providencia sp. JGM181
TATCTATATTTTTCATTTCTTAAATAAATGTTGACAGCATGCTGTTTTGTTAATTAATTTTAATGCGTAGTTTGTTGAAATTTTATCTTAAATAATACATGAGGTGATCTTTATGGAATTTATCATTCTTAATGAACGTGTTTCAGCTATTAATGAAGAAAATGCGATGTACAATGAAGATGAATCTATCGAGTTAGAATAACGAGTTATATTGAATGGCCGCTAAATGCGGCTTTTATTAATGGAGGCTAAATATGGATTTTTCGCTATTAAAACCATTAATTAAATTCTCGCATCATATTTTAATATCTGATGATGGCGATATTTGCATAGGAGAAATACCCCAAAAGGGTTGCATTATTAAAAATCCGGAAGGGTGGGTACTATCGTTATTACCCAAACTTGATGGAGAGCATACTATTCCAAGAATAGTAAAGGAATTGAAATCTTTAAGATTTAACGTTGATAAAGAATGTATTATTGAGTTTATTAATAAGCTTAATCAGTTAGGTGTTATGGAAGTTTCAGATACTTATTCGGATATTCTTAGTCCACAAGAAATAAATTTATATGATAGGCAGTTATTACAATTTTCGTTAATCGATAGTCAAAAAGTAGGCGGTTTAAAGTACCAAGAAAAGCTCAAAAATAGCCGAGTTTTGATTCTAGGTATGGGAGGATGGGGTACGTGGTGCGCAATGCAGTTAGCTATGTTAGGTATAGGCACATTGAGGTTGGTAGACGGTGATGTGGTTGAGCTTTCTAACTTAAATAGACAAGTTCTTTATACTTTTGATGATATTGGAAGCGCAAAAGTTGAAGCTGCTGAAATAGGTATTAAACGGCATAATAGATATACCAAGGTTGAGAAGTACAATGAGTTTGCAACGATAGATAGAGATCGGTTGATGGAAGTTTTAGATGGCGTAGATGTCATTTTAATTGCATGGGCTAGTTTAGGTTATTTTAGAAAAAATACAGTTGAAGGTGTTATTCATGATATCGCCCATGAAAAAGAAATACCGGTAATTGAATTGGGGGGAGATCCTTTAGACATTTCAGTTGGACCTATTTATTTAAATGATGGGTACAATTCAGGCTATCATGCGGTAAAAAATAATATTAGAAATAAATTCTATAGCCAGAATCATGAAATTGAAAAATTTCAATTAGCAAGAATGAAACACCAGTTTTTAAATGGAAAGAGAAAAGTGAATGCTTGGCAAAATACACCATCCCTTGCAGTCATGTCTGGGTTAGTAACAGACCAAATTGTTAAGTTAATTACTGGCTATGATGACGTAGTATTGAAAAATAGAAAAATACTCTTTTCATTAAGAGATTTTAAAATGACGGAGGAGTTTTTGTGAGAAAAATTCACGAG
>NZ_JAERJY010000265.1:0-1366 GCF_018257375.1 Providencia sp. JGM181
CTATTTTTTATATAGACATGAGCCAGTTTCATTTCAGCAAACACTGAGTTAGGGTTTCCATTAACTATTTTTAAATAAAACTTAAGTGACAATGGGTAATCCCCATTAAAGTAAGCTCTTTCTGCAGAAATATAATCCACCATACCTTTATCGTGATTTTTATCATTTAGATAATCAGGTAATAGTTCATCGATTTTTTGAAATTGCTGCCGATTGGTTAAATCATAAAGAATAAAACCAAGGTCGTCGACAGTTTTATTAATTTTAATTGGGATTATAATGGGGGATTTATTCCTTGTGTTATTTATTTCCGTTAAAACTTCAATTATCTGTTCATATTGTTGATGGCCATAATTTTGTTCAGAAAATGAATTTGCAGAAAACAATAATAGAATTAACACCTCAATATTGTTTATTATTTTTTTCATCTCTCTTTCCTGTTCTTTTTCCATAAAAATACAGGTAGGCAAAATCACTTTTGCCTACCTGATGAATATACAGCGCTAAATTAAAAGATTACTCTTGGTTCTGACTACCACCAAATGCAGTATCATATTTGTGGTCACTATTAAACACTGCGACACCACCAACATGTTCCGCATTCTCACCAAAGAAGCGCCCGTAACTTAAACCTAATACTGTATCATTGGCAGTTGCTGAACCTGAGAATGAACCTGCATCCTGTATTTGCCCCTCGAGAGCAATTTTTAACTCCTCACCTTGTAATGAACCCGTGTAATCCTTATCACCAAAGTCGGCTTCAAATGTACCAGAGAGTTGTTTCTCTCCATCATATTGGTTGATACCAGCAATGGTGTAAGTGGCTTTACCTTCGGTAGGAACTGCCGTTGTGGCGTCTAGGCCAGAGAAGAATGCCGTATGTTTAGCATCGTCTTCCTTTCCAGTTTGTGACCAATCACCGTAGTAAATTTCAGCATCTGCTACCTTAGAAAATTGAAATTTACCCATACCTGAATGACTTAATGGCCCGCCACTATTGACTATTGTTACATCTTCGTCTGTTTTTGTTCCCATCTTAGTCAGACCTAATAATGAAATTGTTTTTCCTCCTGCAATACTACGATGACCAACGCCAGGATCACCCAATTGACCTCCATGTGGACCTCTCACAACTTCCGTTCCAGCAACACGAATATCCGATCTTTCTGTCTCATACGTTTGGCTCTGTGCAGATTCCGTTACCGCACTCGCACAAGTAGAAACCCCCACCAACATAGCAATTAATGTAACTTTAGTGCTTTTATTCATAAGTTATTTCCTTATATATAAATAAGAAATTAAAGGGAGATGATACTTTTTGCTTTGTACTCTTGGACGTATTTGTGGGCCCACAAATTGAAAATGA
>NZ_JAERJY010000266.1:0-1359 GCF_018257375.1 Providencia sp. JGM181
AAACATCCGTATTTTATCGTATCGTTTACCTGAAAAATGACGCCCTGCTCTATGATTGTTTCATTAAATTTAATATAAGAATAAAGAAATAACCTAATTTAGTCTGAACTAAACAATTTTAATAAAAAAAACTAATGATTATTTTTATATCTTACTCGTCTACGCATTTGAGGTTTTATACTTATTTAATTAGAATTTTTGCCTATTGATGTTAAGCACTACTCAAACTTATATGTCATGAAGGAAATGAAAATGACAGGAAAATATCCTATTGCCAAAATAGTGGGGAGCAGAATAAAGAAACTTAGAAAAGAATACGGATTAACAGGAACAGAAGTAGCAGCGTATCTCAATGTGAGTCAACAACAGTATTCTCGTTATGAGCGTGGTATCAATAGAATTGATATAGATTCGCTCGTTATAATAGCTGACTTCTTCAAAATAAGTATACATTACTTCTTTGAAGACATCTCCATCGCACAAGTAAATAATAGAGCGGTGCAAGCAGAAATATATTAATAATGAATACCTGCATTCGAAGTTACGCTCTAAATTTTAAGGATCTCCTTATATTTATCCTATCATTTAACGAATAATCTATGCTCACATTTTAGGGCACTATAATTCATTAGAGTTAATGAACATTACGCTTCCATTAAATTACTGTGGTATCAATATATTGATATCACGTTATTAACCTGCTAAGGCACAGTCTTAGCCTATTAAAATTAGTATTACATAAAGGATTTAAAAATGAAAAAGACATTATTAACCACTTCAATTATCGCATTAACTTTAGGTGCGGCGTCGACTGCATTTGCAGCTGATGTAGGAAGCGGCACAATTGAATTTAATGGCACAGTGAATACCGGTGCTTGTACTATTGCACCTTCTTCAGTAAATAAAGAAGTTCAATTAGGTTCTGTACCAGTAGCATCATTGAAAACAGCCGGAGCACAAGGTCCAAACGTTGACTTCACATTAGAATTATCTGACTGCGTATTAGATCCAACTGAAAGTGAGACAGATTATTCTAAAGTTAAAGTAAGCTTTACTGGCCAAATGGATACCGCTGGTAACTTATGGGCGAGTACAGGTACGGCACAAAACGTAGGTGTCTTATTCCAAAATGATGCTGGTCAAAGCATCAAAACTGGCGACACTATTACTCAAAATCTGAACGCAGGTGCAAATACAATTCACTTATCTGCACGCATGCAAGCATTAGGTCAAGCAACTTCAGGTTCTGTTAAATCAACTGTTGCATACGTTTTAGATTATCAATAATTTTTAATATTACTATTCATTGTAATAAACTTTAATTAGTAATTAATTTACTGGATATGCTACGCCTAAAAT
>NZ_JAERJY010000267.1:0-1348 GCF_018257375.1 Providencia sp. JGM181
GATGATTTCTATTTATTTTAATAATTTTTTTAACATAGCTTTATTTAAAGCTATCTATTCTTTTTTAATTAAGGAAATTAAATCAGTGAAAAAATCATTGTAGACGCGCTTGCTTTTCATTCAGTGAGTGCATCTGTTTTTACTGTGAATGTGGGTAAAGGTATCGCCACTATCACAGGTTTCTTGAAGTACGTTTTATTTCGTTTTTTATTTTTTATATATAAAGGAATTTCAATATGGCTTTTAAAAAATTAGCGTTAACAACATTATTCGCTGGCATTTCCTGTGTAAGTTTAAGTGCAATGGCTGCCCCTTCTGCGGAAGTGACTCTGCAAGGGATCCTGACCAACACAACTTGTGATGTCACCATCAATGGCGGTAAATCAGTCTTAAACGTGGGTGTCTTAAAAACCTCTGTGGGTGCAGGTTCAGACTTTACCGCAGTCAATGCAATGTCCTCTACAACCGTTGATATGCCAGTGACTTTAGTCGGTTGCACCAAGGGTGAAAACGGCAACTTGATCATTCAAGGTATTACTTCAGTAGGTAACAACGAACGTAACCTCTTTGTTTCTGACGATTCGAAAACCGTTGGTTTTATGATTGAAAACGAAGCGAATAAAACTGTCACTAATGGCGAAAAAATCGCATTTGGTATTGGTGCAGAAAATACTGACGCGCAATACACCTTCAAAGTTGGTATGGCAACAACAACAGATGCACCTGAAGCAGGTTCCTACAGCGCACCCATCTTAGTGGCTTATATCGTTGACTAATTCCATTTAATTAACTCAGTCAATTGAGGTAAGGCGGGTTCCGTCTTACCTATATTCTGCCACAAACACTATGAGGATAGACAAATGCGAAATAACCGATTTATGCAAGGGATCTGCGGTGGCTTGCTATTGCTATCAGGTTCATCGATAGCCGGGATCGCTATCGACACCACTCGAATTATCTTTTCAGAAAGTGATAACACCACCGGAAAAAGCGTGGGAATTACCAGCTCGAGCCAATCACTCACGCCTTATTTAGTCAAAACACAAATTTTGCGTGACCCTTATGGCAAGCAAGGAGACACCCCTTTTGTGGTGACGCCGTCCTTATTCCGGTTAGAAAAAGGGTCAACCAATCAAGTCCGCATCATGAAAAAAAATGTGGCGCTTCCGCAAGATAAAGAATCTGTTTTTTATTTTCGTACCATCGCAATGCCGACCAGCGAAAAAGGGCTAAATGCCCCACAGAATAATATTGATGGTGCCGTACAAGTGTCGACGGGAAATATCATCAAGCTGTTTTATCGCCCGAATCATTTAGGCATGACTCAGCCACAAGCAATGAAATCGCT
>NZ_JAERJY010000268.1:0-1321 GCF_018257375.1 Providencia sp. JGM181
ATGCTGATTTACACAAATTTAAGTTCTACCTATACTCACCACTCAATTTTTCGTCAAGGAATAAACATGAATTGGTATTTAGAAGTCATCAAAAATAACTATGCTAATTTCGAAGGTCGTGCTAGACGTAAAGAGTATTGGATGTTTACTCTTATTAACATGATCATCATTATGGTTCTATATGCATTGATCATTTCATCTGTTGATTACACAACAGGCGAAATGGGTGGATTAGGAATGATCGCTGGAATTTTATTAGGGATCTATGCGTTAGCCACTATCGTCCCTTCCATTGCTGTATCTGTACGTCGCTTACATGATACTGAAAAATCAGGCTGGTGGTATTTAATCTCATTTATCCCATTTGGTGCGATCGTTTTGCTCGTCTTCATGTGCTTAGAGGGTACTAAAGGCGACAACCGTTTTGGCGCAGATCCAAAAGCATAAAAATAGTGCCCCTTATTATGTAAGGGGCTTATTTAACTACCCTTTTAAATTCTCTTCAAAATATCTTTAATCTATTTGCTTCAATGCATTGTCCGCTAGTAAAACACGGTTTCCGTAATACTTCTTTTCGGTAACTTTATTGTTTTTCCATTTGATACGATTGTGAGTATAAAGTTGCATTTGTGTGCAATATTTTGCTCGTCATAATCACATTTAGAATCGACAACTAAGATTGGCAAACCAAGTGCCTTAATTTCCATTTGAAGATCAAATGGCTTAGTTATGTCTTTGCCGTAACTAATGATACTTTCAGAGAAAACAACATTATCTTTATAATATTTTATCGTCTCAGGAAGGTTATTCTCGTTATATGTGTTTTCACTGTATTGAACTTTAGGTTCTGCACTCATTGAGCCGATAATTATTCCATCATTATTGTACTGATATATTAACTTTCCATTACTATCAGTTCTTGAAATAATCAAACAATTCTCTGCCACTTCCATTTCAACAGGCCCATTTGCATCTGAACCCACTAATTTATTTTTTTCTCGTTTGATTGAAAGCCAGTTATCAATGCTATTTAAATACTCATCTTTTTTTTGTTTCATCGTAAAACTATCAACACAACCATCACGACCGACCTTTAATGCTGATTGATAATTAATGGTTTCATCCTCATTATAAACAAAGGTATTCAGTTCTTTGATATTGCCTTTAACTGGATTAAAATCATAGAGTTGAGCAAAATTAAAAACGATCGGGTTATACTCATTTTTTTGAAATGCAGCAGATTGAAAAGAGACAGTAAATAATGCCAATTGAACAATTGAAGCTAAGTATTTGTTATTCATATAATTCTATACCTCAGAAT
>NZ_JAERJY010000269.1:0-1294 GCF_018257375.1 Providencia sp. JGM181
CGATTAGATCGTGCTATTTATTTTTCCTATACACCGGTAGATAAAAAGGGTAATTATTTAATTGTGATGAATTCCTCATCAGTGACAAACTCTGACAGCACCCCTAATGACGTATTCACCAATTTCATCCAATTAGAAAAAGACAAAATAAAATATTATGTAAATGTGACTAGAATGGAAGATAATGTTTATATTTTGAAGGATGAGGCCTATTCTGCCTTCACTTGCTATGTTGAATAAGCATAAAGTTTAATAAGTTCTATATTAGAAATGCATATTTTAGAGTAAATAAAAAAGATTAAAAAAAAGCCTACCAACATTTACGTTTAAGTAGGCAAAACCGTCAACATGGGAAAATGACGAATACAAAATTCTTAACGCTTTACATCATGGAATGGTCATTACCAGTGTAATAACACCACTAAAGTTACCCGGCGCAACCGTACCATTCGTTTTTAATACAGATTCTACTGTCACAAGCTCATTCGTATTTGCTCTTGCATTGATAATCGTGCCAAACCAAGCTGGTTGACCGTTCAATGTCACTCGTGACATCAATTCACCATTCGGACGTAAATACACGTATTCCTGCAACACGTTTGAAGAAACTTTTACAGGCATGTTTTGATTACAAACAATAGAGAAAAATCCGCGTTGTGAATCTCCATTCAGATCACTGGCATTCAAAGATCCATGATCTAATTCGAGTCGATTATTTGCCACATAATTAAAGTAGCATTTACCCGCTGGTGGTGGTGCAATACCACAAATTCCACCAGGTAACATAGTTCCGTAGGCGTTAGACTTCGATGCTTTTAAAAAGATCCCGACACATTCATCGGTTGTTATGGATCCAGAATGTCGACTTTCCCCTCTTCTTGGAAACGAAAGACCACATTGGCTTTGAGCCGCATTAATAATGGCTGACATAGAAGTATATGTGGCAAAGTTAATACTACATTCCCAGTCAGTACGCGTACCACTCCCCCCTGTATCCTTACCTGAGTGTAAGTGGTTGATAGAAAAGTAACAGTTCTTTGCTCCTGCGGCTCCTAATACAGACACACAAGGGTTACCTTCTGTCGAAGAGCTCGCGCGCCAATAATCCATTTGGTAATAATAAGTATGGCTACTCCCTGAAGAAACAATATCTTCAACATATGAGAAATAGACCGATGCATAGCTAAGAGAGCTTATAAAAAGCAACGGTATTAATAATAGACTTTGAATTCGTTTTCCCATTTCAGTTCTCTTTATATACTTAGTAAAATTTAGTTAGATCAAAGAAATATGC
>NZ_JAERJY010000026.1:0-31030 GCF_018257375.1 Providencia sp. JGM181
AAATGGAACCCATGGGCAACATGGCAGTGGAGGAAACGGCGGTAATGGCGGAATCGGTGGTAATGGCGGCAGCGGAGGTAATGGTCAACACGGTGGAAATGGCGGCAACGGCGGCAGTCATGGCCATGGTAACCACGGAGGTCACGCGACTCCCGGCAGTAATGGAAATGGTGGCAACGGCGGAAATGGTGGCGTGAATGGTGGAGACGGTGGGCACGGCGGTAACGGAGATGGTCTAGGTAACGGGGGGAACGGTGGAAATGGCTCCGTCAACGGCAATGGCGGCAATGGCGGACACGGAGGAAGCAATGGAGGTCATGGCGGTAATGGGGGGGATGGCTCTGGTAGTGGCGATGGCGGCAATGGAGGAAATGCAGGTATTGGAGGACAAGTGGGCAAAGGTGGTAAAGGAGGACCCGATGGCGGTCAAAATGGCACGGACGGCTCTAATTATTAGCTTTTCCTCAAAAAAAACGGAAGCCAATACAGCTTCCGTTATTAAGATCCCCGTCAATCGCAGGTTTCAATTATTGCTTCGGTGCTAACTTCATTAAGAATTCGCGTAATTGAGCAAAATCTGACGGTAAGAAGTGAGAAAGCAGAGGTAAATCTGCACGTTCCGCCAGCTCTTTTGGCAGCGAAATTTGTTTATTTAAGATAGCTTCCACGCTCTCTTTAAATTTCGCAGGGTGGGCCGTTCCTAAGAACAGACCATATTCACCATCTTGCAGCTGATCACGCAGGACTCGATAAGCAACCGCTGCATGAGGCTCCGATAAATACCCTTTCTTATCTAACTCACGTACGGTTTCTTGAGTCACTTCATCACTCACTGCACCGTAACCTAACTCTTTCAATGACCAACCTTTGCGACGGAATAACTCTTCAATACGCGGCCAGTTATTTGGCTGGCTGACATCCATTGCGTTAGATAAAGTCGCAACGGTTTGATGTGGTGCCCATTTACCATCAACTAAATAACGCGGAACCGTGTCATTAACGTTAGTGGCAGCGATAAAACGTTTCACTGGTAATCCCATAGATTTCGCCAGCAAGCCTGCCGTTAAATCCCCAAAGTTACCACTTGGCACAGAGATCACCAGTTGATCGCGTTTTTCTGCTGGGATCTGAGCAACCGCTTCAAAATAATAACAAATTTGCGCTAACAGACGGCTAATATTGATGGAGTTCGCAGAGTTCAAATACAGGGCTTTTTTCAGTTCTTCATCATCAAAAGCGTGTTTGACCATCGCCTGACACGCATCAAAATCATCTTTGATAGCCACAGTATGGATATTTTTACCCAGCGTACAGAATAGCTTTTCTTGCAGTGGGCTGATTTTGCCTTCTGGGTATAAGATAACCACTTGAACATTATCTAAACCATAGAATGCATGGGCTACGGCAGCGCCGGTATCACCAGATGTCGCGGTTAAGATAGTGACTGGCGCACCACCAGCTACTTGACCTAACGCTTGCGCCATAAAGCGACCGCCAAAGTCTTTAAATGCCAGTGTTGGGCCGTGATACAGCTCTAACGTTGCCACATCATCCTCAACTTTGGAAACGGGTGCAGGGAACGCAAAAGCCGTTTTAACACGTTCAGCGAGCTGCTCAGCAGGGATTTCATCCCCGATAAACGCGCTTAAAATACGGCTACTACGAGTGACAAAATCCAACTTCAGTAATTCATCAATTTCACTGGCGCTAAACTCAGGTAAGTCTTGAGGGAAAAATAGCCCTTGTTGCTTACCTAACCCTTGTTTCACGGCTTGCGCGAAGCTGACTTGTTCGTTGTTATCTTTTAAATTATACAGTTTCATCGTTTACCCTATTGTCCTTGCACCCGCCATATCTAAACGACAGATATGCACAAAGCCCTCATCATTTTGAATGTAATGTTGTTGTAGGTACTGCACCATCTCTTCTGCGATTTTTTTATCATCACAAATGGTAAAAATTGTTGGTCCTGATCCCGAAATACCACATGCCAGAGCACCAATTTGCTTCGCATATTCTCGTGCCTTCGCAAAACCTGGCAGCAACTGAGTACGGTATGGCTCTGCGACGACGTCTTTGATCATCGTGACCGCTAGCTCAGGCTGATGAGTATGACATGCATGGATAAAGCCTGATAAATAGCGCCCATGATTTACAATATCATGGCGAGAATAGCTATCGGGTAAAATGGCTCGCGCTTCTGCGGTAGAGACTTTAATACCCGGATAGGCCATCACCCAATACCAGTTTTCAAACGCAGGGACGGGTTGAGAAATAATGCCATTTTGCTCGATGATCAACTGTAAGCCACCCAAGTAGCAGGGTGCGACGTTATCATAGTGAATGCTACCTGAAATACGCCCTTCTAGCTCGCCCATCATGCCAAGCAATGTTGTTTGGTCAAATGGCTTCTCTGCAAACTCATTGAGTGCCATCAGCGCAGCGACGACAGAGCAAGCACTTGAACCTAACCCTGAACCTATTGGCATATTCTTTTCAAGGGTCATCGCCACGTTCAGCTTTTTACCAAGACGCTCGCAAAACAGTTCCCAGCATTGGTAAACAATGTTGTGTTCCATTTTTTTCGGTAGCTTAGAAACAAATCGACCTTGGTTTTCTAATGAAAATGTTTCTGCCGCTTCAATGCTGACACAGTCACCGAGCAATGAACCATCAACCGGAGAGACTGCTGCGCCTAGCACATCAAATCCAACGCTCACATTACCAATTGAAGCGGGTGCATAAACTTTGATCACTTCTTAAACTCCCAATTTCCATGATAGGGTACGCAGCATATCCGCAAATACACCCGCCGCAGTTACATCATTACCAGCACCGTAACCTCTGAGAACTAAAGGAATTGGTTGATAGTAGCGTGTGTAGAATGCCAGTGCGTTTTCGCCATTTTTTACTTTAAACAGTGGGTCATTTCCATCAACGGCAACCATTTTCACCTGACAGCGACCTTCTTCGATAAGACCCACATAGCGTAACACTTTTTCCTCTGCTTCTGCCGCTTTTATCCTCGCAGCAAACTGGGCATCAAGTTGTGGTAAACGCGCCATAAACTCGGCAACACTGCCTGAACTGTCGAAATCAGCAGGAAGTACAGATTCAATATTGATGTCGCTAAGTTCTAATTCATAACCCGCCTCACGAGCTAAAATCAGTAATTTACGCGCCACATCCATGCCGGATAAATCGTCGCGTGGATCTGGCTCGGTGAAGCCTTTTTCCTTCGCTAACGTTGTCGCTTCTGATAAGGACATTCCTTCATCCAATTTACCGAAAATAAATGACAAGGATCCTGACAAGATTCCACTGAAATGAACTAATTCATCCCCTGCGTTCAGTAAGTTTTGTAGGTTTTCGATAACCGGTAAACCCGCCCCTACGTTGGTATCATAAAGGAATTTACGTTTTGAGCTCTCGGCGGCAGCACGAAGTTGATGATAATAATCCATCGACAATGTGTTGGCTTTTTTGTTCGGCGTGACGACGTTAAAACCGTCTTGTAAGAAGCTAGCATATTGCTCTGCGATCTCTTGGTTGGACGTACAGTCGATGATCACTGGGTTTAAAAAGTGGTACTCACGCTCTAAACGGATCAGACGGCTGAGGCTAAACGGCTCTTTAGCTTCGGCTAATTCTGCTTTCCAATTATCTAAATCAATTCCTTGCATATTGATCAGCATCGCTCTTGAGTTCGCTATCCCACAGACACGTAGATCAATATGTTTTTGTTTCAGCCACTGTTGTTGACGGTGGATCTGTTCGATCAACGCATTACCGACGCCGCCCACTCCGACAATAAAGGCTTCAATCACTTGCTCAGCATTGAACAGCATTTGGTGACATAAACGCACCGCTGAAGTGGCAGACTCATTGGCGATAACCGCAGAGATTGAACGCTCAGACGAGCCTTGCGCAATAGCAACGATGTTGATATTGCCGCGGGTTAATGCTGAGAAGAAACGTGCGGAGATGCCTTTTAATGTACGCATACCATCCCCAACAACGGAGATGATGGACAGTTGCTCCATCACATCTAACGGGTCTAATACCCCGTCTTTAAGTTCTAAATAAAACTCTTCTTCTAATGCGCCACGAGCGCGCTGTAGCTCATTTTGCGGCACACAGAAGCTGATACTGTATTCCGACGATGATTGCGTGATCAGCACCACGGAGATCCCTTTACGGGACATGACCGAGAAAATACGTGCTGCCATACCAACCATGCCTTTCATACCCGGACCTGAGACGTTGATCATCGCCATATTATTCAGGTTAGTGATCCCTTTCACTGGTGTACTAACATCCGTTTGACCATCACCAATCAGCGTACCCGGTGCACTTGGATTAGTGGTGTTTTTGATCAGGCAAGGGATTTGGAATTGTGCAATTGGGGCGATAGTACGAGGGTGTAAGACTTTCGCGCCAAAATAAGAAAGCTCCATCGCTTCTTGGTATGACATCCCTTTGAGTAAACGGGCATCAGGCACTAAACGTGGGTCACAAGTATAAACCCCATCAACATCTGTCCAAATTTCACAGCAATCTGCACGTAAACATGCCGCTAATACCGCAGCCGAATAGTCGGAACCATTACGTCCTAACACCACCAGTTCACCCTTCTCATTTCCAGCCGTAAAGCCTGCCATCAACACGAAGTGATCTTTAGGGATGTTCAACTCTGCAATACGTTTAGTGGATTCATTGATATCAACGGTGGATTCAAGATAGTGGCCTTTTGCCAGCAAGCTTTTCACCGGATCAATCACGGTGACTTTGTGACCGCGAGCTTTTAATACAGATTCCATGATGGCGATAGAGAGCTTCTCACCACGGCAGATAATAGAGGCGTTGATGCTATCAGGACATTGGCCTAGAAGAGTAATACCATGCAGTACTTGTTTGATTTGCGCGAATTCGTGTTCGGTCAGCTTTTTCAGTTTGTCATATTCAAACCCGGGCTGCTTTTCTTTCAATCCCTTTAAGAGATTAGCAAAAATCATTTCCGCATCACTCACATGCGTGATGACATCCTGACCTGCTGCCGTTTTTTCAATCATTGCCACCAAATGGTTGGTGATTTTCGCGGGTGCAGATAGCACCAACGCAACTTGCCCATCTGCCAATTTGCTTTCCGCGATATCAGCAACATTAAGTACCCGTTCGTCATTTGCGACTGAAGTACCGCCAAATTTAAGCACACGCATGGTATTTCTCTCCTGAATTAGCGCCAAAAAAAAGCCCACATCTTTTTAGGATGCGGGCTTTTTCATTTTTATTTTTTGGATGCGTCAGCCCGCCCCGTTTCCTGTGGTCACGGTGGTGGTGGTAATAATCGTAGTCAGGCTGATGTTACGCATAAAATTTGTTTGTCTCGTAGGGAACATTTCGGTTTCTCCCTATACGGTTAAAGTAATCACACAATAATGTCAAATTTATTTGTATTTATGACCTCAAAAGAAGCGGTAATTCAGCTCGGAGATCCACTGTATTCATCAAAAACATCTTCATAAAAAGAGAGCTAGCCTAGATATTCCAGTTGTAAAATTCATTAATTCTAAAATTAATAGATTTTAATTTTATTTAAAAAATTAGCGCCTCACATGTACAAAAAACAATCAAACACCAAATTTGATGACGGTATTTTAACCGTATTTCTCAACAGTAAATTTGAAATAAATTGCCACTGATGTCCTATCTTTCTCTCTTCGATTAATCTTGATCAAGATTTGCACCAACCTTAAAGAAACCTACTTAGTTTCAGATCAAAATTGCACATAAGAAACAAAATAGTCATTTAGTTAATTATAAGCATGCAAACATTAATTCAGATAGTTCTGAGGAGTCTTGTTATTTTTTTGTAAAACAAAATAGATTCACGCAAAGCGAGTAAGTGTAATCACCTAGTTTTTCTTATAAAAAACCAAAAATACTTTTTTTACGCGATTTTGATGTGCTAAACGAAATTTTACTCTCTGACAATTTTAAGGTGTTCTAAAGACACAAAAATCACTTACGTGACTTAGCTTAAGTTAAATCCAAATATCTTCATCCCTATTCATATCGACCTTTCTGTACGGTATCACGATGAAAAACGTGCATTATCTCTCTTTTTTTCTCTTATTTTTATCGTCTATTCGATATCTCTATAACAAATAATTTTGGTATAATTATCTGCCTAACAATCATTGTTAACGTGCTACAATTGATTTTGATATGTATCAACAAAAGTTAGTTTTTTAGGTGGTAAATGCAGTATTAGCTGTTATATTGCTGTTAACAGCCCAATATTGGGAAAGTGCTTAAGTTTTGGTGAGTTTTATGACCTTCAGCCTAATGGATAGGCAACGCTAAGTCACTGAAAAATGTAAAGACAAATTTATACTCATAGACGTGTTTTTCCAGATAATCATACCAACAACCACCTAACTGGAAACGGCCTATGGGTTCAGTATTTTTATTTTAATACTTTAGGTAGCAAATATGCAGACCCCACACATTTTGATCGTTGAAGACGAGATTGTCACACGTAATACGCTGAAAAGTATCTTTGAAGCGGAAGGTTATGTTGTTCATGAAGCCACTGATGGTGAAGAAATGAACAATGTTCTTTCTGAACATGACATCAACTTAGTGATCATGGATATTAACTTACCAGGCAAAAACGGCTTACTGCTGGCTCGTGAACTACGAGAGCAAGAAAGTATCGCATTAATGTTCTTAACTGGTCGTGATAACGAAGTTGATAAGATTCTTGGTCTTGAAATCGGTGCTGATGACTATATCACCAAACCATTCAACCCACGCGAATTGACTATCCGTGCACGTAACTTACTGTCCCGTACTATGAATTTAGCGGGCGGTACAGAAGAGCGCCGTCTGGTTGAGAGCTATAAGTTCAATGGTTGGGAATTAGACATTAATAGCCGTTCTTTAGTGAGCCCTGCTGGTGAGCACTACAAATTACCACGTAGTGAATTCCGTGCAATGCTTCACTTCTGTGAAAACCCAGGCAAAATCCAAACTCGTGCAGACTTACTGAAGAAAATGACTGGCCGTGAGTTAAAACCTCATGACAGAACAGTCGATGTGACTATCCGTCGCATTCGTAAACACTTCGAGTCTACGCCAGATACCCCAGAAATCATTGCCACCATCCACGGTGAAGGCTACCGTTTCTGCGGTGATTTAGACGAGTGATTTCATTCTGATTAATGAAAAGCCGGCGCAAGCCGGTTTTTTATTGGAACTTAAAATACCAAAACATTATTCCAATTCTAAAAAATTAAAACTGAAAGTCATTCAAAAATCGCCACTCATTTTAAACATAATCAGTGGCGATTTTTATATTAAAGCACTATCACCACGGCATAATTGGCACGGCGCTTAGCGCATTTTTAGGCGAGCCGTCGATCATCTTATCGGAATAGGTCAAATAGACGAGTGCATTACGTTTTGGATCATAAAAACGAACCACTTGGAGCTTTTTAAACACCAGTGACGTTCTCTTTTGGAAAACCACCTGCCCTTTTTTCGGGTTACGTTTCACTCGTTCATTTAGCTCAATAGGGCCCACCTGTTGGCAGGAAATGGCAGCATCCGAGGTATCTTCAGCTAATCCAAGCCCACCTTTAATCCCACCCGTTTTTGAACGGCTTAGGTAGCAAGTCACATTGTCCACATCCGGGTCATCAAAGGCTTCTACCACTATCTTATGGTCAGGTCCAAGCACCTTGAATACAGTATCAACTGAGCCGATTTCCTCTGCGACTGCCATAAAAGATAGTGCAGACAACATTGATACCAAAATGAGGTTTTTCAGTGTATTACCTTTCGCAATACCTTTTTTAAATTTGGAAGAACCCATACAGTATTCCCTTTTCAGCTTAACATCTGAATTTTAAATAACCTAAACGGCAATAATTCTGTTTATTAACTAATTCTTAAATACAACTCATTTACTATAAACGAAAAAGGTAACTTGTTATAGAATAGCCACTCATTGATTACTCATATCTGTTCTGTGAGTCGTATTGCCTGGGGATATCCATGGATCAAACAAATATTATTCGCGACCTTCTTCGTTGGATAGATGATAACCTTGATAAACCATTGTCATTAGATAATGTTGCCGCGAGAGCGGGTTATTCAAAGTGGCATTTACAGAGAATGTTCAAGGATGTGACCGACCAAGCAATTGGTGCTTATATTCGCGCTAGACGCCTATCTCGTGCTGCGGTTGCACTGCGCTTAACGAGCCGTCCCATTCTTGATATTGCATTACAGTATCGATTTGATTCACAACAAACTTTCACTCGCGCTTTTAAAAAGCAGTTCAATCTGACGCCGGCGTTTTATCGCCGTACTGAAGAATGGTGCGCGACCGGTATCTGCCCGCCGATTGTATTAGATGAACATTCTCCATTAGATTATGAATTTGTCACGATGGTCGAGCAGCCATTGGTTGGTTTGGAGCAAAGTTGTTCCTATGTGCTTGAAGAGTGGTCAACTGCCTGCTCGCAAATGCGTCAATCTTTCTGGCGCTATTATTTAGAGCACACCACCAAAGTGGCTTCTGAAGTCTTTGGCTTACATCATGCGATTCATAGTGCCGAGAAAGATGATGAGCAAACGGTGTTTTACACCACCGCGGTGAAACCCGAAGATGCGAGCTTTAGTAACACCGAATATAGCCATGTTACGATCCCCGCAGGCGAATATGTGAAATTTAATTATCGCGGTGAGACGACGAGAGAAAGAATGCAGGAGTTCCTTTACCATGTTTATGGGGTCTACTTGCCAAAACTGAATCTCACTCGCCGCCCAGGCTATGATGTAGAACACTACAAAATCAAGAATGTGACGCACAATGAGATAACGGATACAGATCCAAGAACTCACATTGAAGCATTCAGCTATTATGTTCCGATCAAAAAAACAGAAACTCACTAAACACTCGAACCAAGGCGCTTCATACACTGAAACGCCTTTTTCTTTTTCGCTGTTTGATTTATTAACGTGAAGGCTACTTCAGCTCCCTCTCAGTCGAGGCATGAGGAGAAATGACACAGGCTGTTGTTGCTTTTTGTCAGCCCAACAATTGATGTGATGTGGTGTACAGCCTAACAAGAAAAAGAAAGCTAAAACAAAATAACAGCGAGCATTTCTTCTCCCTCATCATCTAATCCAATTTCTTTGAAACCAAAAGATGCATAAAAAGACTTTGCTATAGGGTTTAATGGGTCATAACAGATTTCAATTTCATTTATCTGTGTGTCTTGTTTGATTTCACTTAAGGCCAACTCCATTGCCTTTCGCCCAATTCCAAGCTTCTGATGCGATTTATCCACCATGAAACGCCAAATCTCTATTTTAAGATCTGAGGCCTTTTTCCACATTAAAAAACCAACAGGTATATCACCATTGTAAATACCTCGAACAGTAAGGGTTTCATCATAAGCCGCTTCTACCAAAGAAAACATATTAGAAGCGACAAATTCTTCTTGGGTTTCAGTGACTTCAAGCATGATAATAGATTCATAATTTGATTTATCTATAGGCTTTAGATGGATATGCATATTTATCTCCCTCAAATTCATCACTCTATCAAGGTGTTTTAAGGTGATCAATTGTGAACGGTAGGAGTAGCACATTTGGAGCTAACAACATAGAAATGATCGAGTTAGCCACTCTTCAAATAGACGAGGATTTTGCAACTAGAAAGCAAAACTCAGCCCTCGAATATATCTTAAAATAAGAGACACTCTCTTCACTTATGCAAAAATCAGTCATATGTTTTCATTCGCCAACTAGAAATTCCTATTTAGCGGCTCAATGGCTGGCTAAGTCTTCAAAAAAACACTGGTTGTATTGGAGTGTGAGAGTTGACGCTAGCAGAGAGTATTATGTGGGCTTATGCTTATCCTCTATTTTTATTCCGAGAATGTACAATGACTAAAAAATTAATAAACCCTCCTTCTGTGTTTAATTCTTTACAGTATGGCTTTAGCCAAGCAATAGAAACAACAGGAACACGCCAATTATTCCTTTCCGGGCAGGTTGGTGTGAATGCTCAACAAGAAACCGTGGCAGGTGGAATGTATGAGCAAACAGTTCAATCGTTGATTAATATTGAGCATGTATTACGTGAAGCTGGCGGTGATTTATCCAACGTAACAATGTTGCGTATTTATATTAAGAATGGTTTTAATAGTCATGAAGAGCAGCTTGATATTGCAAATGCACTAAAAGAAAAATTTGGTGATTTCCCACCAGCGTCCTCTTGGGTGATCGTCTCAGGGCTTTCATTACCCGAATGGCTGATAGAGATAGAGGCTCATGCAGTTTTAGATTAGAGATATTGACTAGTCCTATAATAGGGGCACAAGTCACCAAACCTCTTCAAGTGTCTTTTCAAGGGTCTGAAACACCCAAAACAAAGGCGTTTCATACATTGAAACGCCTTTTTCTTTTTTGCTGTTTTACTTCTTAACCTTGCTGCTCATCAAGGGCGGGCTGAGAAAGATGCGTCACCTCCCCCGCAGTTTCCACAATCCAGCCATTGGCTAACCATGGGCTATTTTGATAATCAACGCGAGATAACGAGCAGTTACGCAGACGTAAACGTCGTGGAGAGTTTGCTGGCACACCTAAGATACGGCTTAACAATGTGCTGAGCGCCAAGCCGTGACTGACTAACAGTGGACGGCTTCCTTCTGGCAGTTCAAGGCAAGCATTTAATGCCGCAAACATACGCGTGAACAGTTCATCCATCGATTCCCCTTCAGGAATACGACCACCTTCAGCACCATTTATCAGGCTTTGACGCCACTTTTCTTCCTGCTCAGACAGGGAGCCAATCTCTCGTTGCTCCAAGACACCCATATTTAATTCACGCAGACGCGGTTCTGTGATAATTTCACACCCGCACACTTGTGCAATAATTTGTGCAGTTTCAAGTGTGCGTCCCATATCACTAGTGATAATATGGGTAATACCTTCGGATTTAACCCGTTGAGCGACCTGCATGGCCTGTTGACGACCAAGTGCGGTCAACGGGCTATCAGATTGTCCCTGTATGCGACGTGCAACGTTCCATTCAGTTTCGCCATGGCGAACAAGATAAACCTGTAACATAGATGTGTTCCGTTATTACTGTACAAAGTATGTGTTCAAAGGAAAATAATTAATGTACCAAGTTATAGCTGCAACGACGAATCCAGCCAAAATTAAAGCGATTCATCTTGCTTTCGATGCCGTTTTTGGGCCTGGCAGTTATCAAATTGAAGATATTAATGTCGATAGCAGTGTTCCACAGCAACCTATCGGTAATAATGAAACCCGTACAGGAGCAAGACAACGTGTGATGGCATCACGCCAAGTACGCCCAGAAGCTGACTTTTGGGTAGGTATTGAGGCGGGAGTTGAAGATGACATGACATTTGCATGGATTGTGATTGAGCACCATCAAATCCGTGGAGAATCACGCTCTGCCAGTATTATGATCCCAGAAAAAGTGCTTGCGGGGATCCGTGAAGGTCGTGAGCTGGGTGATGAAATGGCTGACCTTACTGGTATTGATAATATCAAACAACAAGGCGGTGCGATTGGCTTCTTCACCAATGGCGTATTGACGCGCACCAGCGTTTATCAACAAGCACTCATACTGGCTTTAGTTCCTATTAAACACGAAATTTATAAAGAGCTAAATCACATAGAAGACTAATTATACTCAAAACGATTTAAAATGCATGTGGGGCTCTTAGCAATAAGAGCCCCACTTTTATTTTTAGAGAATAATCATTGGCTGCTATAAAAGATAATCAAAAACTACAGTAGCTTAGATTCCAGCCACTCTTTTACCGGAATAGGGGCTGACTTCAAACTGTTTGAACCACGAGTAATGGTGGCAATACCTACACCGAGCTCATTTTTTAATTCACGCTGGCTCATTTCACCGCGCATTAATTCTTGAACAATCCTAACGCGAGTCCCTAAAGCCGTCCGTTCATCCGGTGTGAGTAATAGCTGAAGAATCGAATCCTGTATATTTTGCTCAAAGGCCATTTGTAGCAGTTCCACAAAACGTTGCCAATCCGTATTTTCATCGGCGGTTAACGCCGGGTCTGGTTTATATTCTACAGTCATCATTCTACCCTTCCATACTATTAAACTAGTACAAATAATAGCACAGAACACTATTTCGTATAGTTAAAAATACAGCGCTCATCTTGTTGGAGGTAAACCAAACCGACCAACAAGATGAAGCTCCATACAAATTAATACTTCATATTCCATTCATTCGCGGATAACACATTGCCTTTTTCACCTAAGAAATGTTTATAAAACAAATCATAAGAGAGAACATTCTTCACATAACCACGGGTTTCTGCAAACGGAATACTTTCCACAAAAGCCACCGCATCGATACGCCCTGCGCTGTTACCTAACCAGCGAGTCACTCGTGATGGGCCGGCATTATACGCCGCACTGGCTAAAATACGGTTATTACCAAATTGCTGATAAACATCGTCAAGATACGCGGTACCTAACTCAATGTTCATCACAGGGTTAGTCAGTTGCCCTGCATTCACATAACCAGTGATGCCTTGCTTTTGCGCCGTATGTTTTGCTGTCGCTGGCATTAACTGCATTAAGCCTGTCGCGCCAACTGGAGATTGTGCTTGCGGGTTCCATGCGCTTTCTTGACGAGCAATGGCCATCGCATAGCTTTTTTGGATCATTTTACTGCGAGTGTAATTATCAAACTGTTTTTCCCATGCCAGCGGGAAACGCTCTTCCAGATGATCCCACAGTTTTGCGGTGATCGTGGCTTGAACGCTCAGATCTGCCCATTTATTATCGAAAGCATAACGGGCGAGCTGCTCTTGTTGATTAGGTGACATGGAAGAGACCAAATTGATCCACTCGGAGCGCGCCAGATTGTCCATCTCCCAATACATTAACTCACGGATGCGCTGAATCTGCGGCATGCTATGAATACTAGAATCAGGTTTCACGGCTTTATTCACCATGACTGGGTAATCTATTTTTAGCTGCTGAGCGGCAACCATTGGGTAGAATCCACGCTTCGACGTTAACTCTCGCAGTATACTTTCACCTTCAGCCGTTTTACCTTGATCAATCAAGGTGATAGCCTGCCAATATTGCCACTCTTCCTTATTTTTTACGTCGCTCGGCAATTGTCGCAACCATGATGCTAATCCCGTTTTATCCCCTTCTCCCAGCGCTAAACGTACACGGCGCTCTTTTAAGGCGGCAGAATTAGTTTCACGGATCACTTCATCACGCCACATTGCCTGCTCAGGGGTAACATCAACCCCCATATATTGCCACGCAATGCTGTCTTTCATTTGCTGGTTTTCTGCCATATTCATTTTCTGAGCAGAGCTAATCCCTGCTAATGCAGTACGGGCTGCATCAGGGGATTGACGCGCATAGCGGCTAAATCCAGCTAATGTGGCTTGACGCGTAAAATCGGTCGGCGTCAATGTTTTCGCAAACGTGACAACCGAAGCGGGGTCATTTTGTAGTTTAACCAACGCATCAGAGATAGTTTTGTAGCTGCTTGGTAAGCGTTTCGCGAGGTAAGTTGCCGTTGATGTATTACCATCTTTGATAGCAAGGTGAATACGCGCCAAAATCATATCCGTTGAAAGATATCCGGCTTTTTCCCATTCAGTAAACAGTTTGTCGCATGCTGCTGGCATGGAATTACCATTGAGCCACATTTTTTCAGCACCTTGCCACGCGACCTGTTTATTTCCTGTCGCCCAATTCGCGAAATAGAAATTACATTGTGCTTCAGCAGGTTGTGGCGGCTCAGGGCTAAATGCCAATAACGATGTCCACTCTTGGCGACGCGCCAGCTCATTCACAAACCGGCTTTTGAGGGTTTTCGCCACAGGCAACGTTGGGTATGCATCGATAAATTCTTGCGCTTGTTTTGGCGAGATAATATCTAAATCTTGTGACAGCTCGCGGTATTCTAAATACGGATACAGCGGATAATCACGTAAAGTTGGCAATAAACGTTCGACTTCATCCATCTTATTGGCATCCCACGCGACTTTAATTGCTTGATAACGTTCACGTTGTGCCTGTAAAGAATCTGCCCAAACTGTTGTGGATACCAACAGCATGGTGACCGGAACTGCCGCTAACCAACCTTTCATGTTTATTCGCTCCATCGCTTAAATCTTGTTAGAGATTGACCTCAAACATACTCAAAGCATTTATTAGATATATCAATAATGTTAATGCTACCTAAAGTTTTCAGCCAGCGACAGAGGAGATTTCTTGAAATGGTTGGGTTTACAATCTTTTACTTATTCGATTCGTTAACTCTGACAACACGGATAACCTAGACCAGCCTAGGGGCGATCGGGTATAGTTCATGACAAACCGTTTATGGCTGTTTTTCCTTGTTAATGGGTCACACTAATTGATAAGGATAAAAAACAGAGAAAACTTAAAATTCCCTTTATAAAACAAAAGGTAAAATAAATTGGCTCAATACGTTTACAGTATGTATCGAGTGGGAAAAGTGGTTCCCCCGAAACGTCATATTTTAAAAAACATCTCTCTGAGCTTCTTCCCTGGGGCGAAAATTGGTGTTTTAGGTCTCAACGGCGCGGGTAAATCAACGTTACTGCGCATTATGGCTGGTATTGATACTGAGATTGAAGGGGAAGCACGCCCTCAACCGGGTATTAAAATTGGTTATCTGCCACAAGAACCGAAACTGAATCTGGAACATACCGTTCGTGAAGCCGTTGAAGAAGCGGTTAGCGAAGTTAAAAACGCTTTAACTCGCTTAGACGAAGTGTATGCGCAATATGCCGATCCAGATGCTGACTTTGACAAGCTTGCGAAAATCCAAGGCGAGTTAGAAGCTATTATTGCCGCACAAGACGGTCATAATTTAGATAACCAACTGGAACGTGCTGCTGACGCACTACGCCTGCCAGCTTGGGATGCGGTTATCGGAAACTTATCTGGGGGTGAACGCCGCCGTGTGGCTATCTGCCGCCTGCTGCTGGAAAAACCAGACATGCTGCTGCTTGACGAACCAACCAACCACTTGGATGCTGAATCCGTCGCTTGGTTAGAGCGCTTCCTGCACGACTACGAAGGTACCGTTGTGGCGATCACCCATGACCGTTACTTCCTCGATAACGTTGCCGGTTGGATCCTTGAACTTGACCGTGGTGAAGGTATTCCATGGGAAGGTAACTACTCTTCTTGGCTGGAACAAAAAGATGAGCGTCTCGCGCAAGAAGCGTCAACAGAAGCCGCTCGTCGTAAATCCATCGAGAAAGAACTTGAGTGGATCCGTCAAAACCCGAAAGGTCGCCAATCCAAAGGTAAAGCGCGTCTGGCTCGCTTTGAAGAGCTTAACAGCGTGGAATATCAAAAACGTAATGAAACCAGCGAACTGTTTATCCCACCAGGGCCGCGTTTAGGTGACAAAGTTATCGAAGTGGAAAACCTGAGCAAATCTTATGGTGATCGCGTTCTGATCGACAACCTGAATTTCTCAATCCCTAAAGGGGCGATTGTTGGGATCATCGGTCCAAACGGTGCAGGTAAATCTACCCTATTCCGTATGATTTCCGGCCAAGAGCAGCCAGATTCTGGTTCAATCACCTTGGGTGATACCGTGAAAATTGCTTCTGTGGATCAGTTCCGTGATGCAATGGATGACAGCAAAACGGTGTGGGAAGAGATTTCCAACGGTCAAGACATCATGCGTATCGGCAACTTCGAAATCCCAAGCCGTGCTTACGTCGGTCGCTTTAACTTTAAAGGCGTTGACCAAGGTAAACGCGTGGGCGAGCTGTCTGGTGGTGAGCGTGGTCGTTTACATCTAGCAAAACTGCTGCAAGTTGGCGGTAACGTATTGCTGCTCGATGAACCAACCAACGACCTCGACGTTGAAACCTTACGTGCACTGGAAAACGCCCTGTTAGAATTCCCAGGCTGTGCAATGGTTATTTCCCATGACCGCTGGTTCCTTGACCGTATCGCAACGCACATCATCGACTACCAAGATGAAGGCAATATCACCTTCTTCGAAGGTAACTTCTCTGAATACGAAGATTACAAGAAACGTACTTTAGGTGCGGATGCGCTGCAACCACACCGCATCAAGTACAAAAAGATGACTAAATAATTCGTTTATTACGATCAAAAATGGCACCCTTAGGTGCCATTTTTTTATGCGGAAAGTGAATCATCCAGCATCAATAATTGCTGAACTAAAGAAACGCACTCTAAGAAACGAGAATCGTAGTCTGACGACTCCACGTGCACAAATTCAATATTATTTTTCTTCAGCATTTCAATCAGTAATGTTTGAAACTCCATTCGGTCTTTATCACTGCCTAAGCTGCGTAGGCCATCCGCTACCCATGGGGTATTATTTTCCAGCAAGATAACGAGATCAAAACGGTATTCATCGATCAGTGCCTGCACAAACGGGTGTTCTCGCCCTTCATAACGCAAACAGAACGCTTGCGTAGTGACAAAATCCGTATCAATAAATGCCACTTTATTCGCATATTTAATTGCAAAATCAATATATTGAGCGTGACCCAACGCAATTTTATCGTAATCAGAATATTGCAGCGCCATCTCGTCACCGCCAAGGTGGCTAAACACATAATCGCGCCCATATTCCCACGCACTGGTAGTATTAAAGATATTGGCTAATTTATTGACGAGGGTGGATTTACCGCTTGATTCACCGCCTAACACCGCCACTTTACGCACAAAGAATGGCTTCACTTCGGTTGGAATATATTCCCAATAGCGGAATGGCGCTTGGCGAATTTGGTTGCCGCTAATATTCATAAATGTGCGTTCAGGATCGATAAGAATAGTTTCAATCCCCAGGTATTTTTTATAGCGATGTACATCGTGAGGCTCGCCGGAATAGATAAAGCTCGGGTTGATATTGTGCTTTTTCATAAAGCCTTTCATCCCGTCGCTCCATACTTCCCAACCGTGAGGGTATGGCTCTATCCCTTGCTCATCAAAAGAGTGAATATGAATATTTTTCTGATACTTAAAGGTTTGTAATAACCAACGCAGGCGGTCACTGACAGTAGGTTGTTGTGACATGGAGCTATTCACAAACAGCTCTTTATCACGAGGTTCATCGTGACAGAGGATCACATGCAGCTCATCCACTTGGCTACAAGCGCGTTGAATCAAATAGATATGCCCCGTATGGAGCGGATAAAACTTACCGAAAACAACGCCGATAGTTTTTTGTTGAAGCGGATACTCTAAGCCTAAAAAGCGATGAAGCGCCGCAATTTTGTGCGCGCTGGGGCTTTTAATTTTGTCGTTAATTAACTGGCTGAGATAGCCTTTGGTCATCTCGGTCGCATCCGCTACTTGCTGCAATGTGTAACCCGCACCTTTGATGGCACTCTTTAGATAGTCAAATTCAGCCATATTATTTATCCTTTCGCTTTTATTCCCTTTTTGACAGAGAATCTTTTCTCTCGCTATCTCATCATTATCTGAACATTATATTATCTAAATGATCCGTGTTGTCGCTAGGCGCTAAGTGCCGCTAATCCCTAGGAGCATACACAAAGTATGTGACTAGGGTTAGCAAGCGCAAGCAACAACGCGACAGCGCGGAGCATGACGATAATTTAGAACTCATCGAGAATACTAAGTGCATCCGCCAACTTCTTCACCCCATACACTTTCATATCGGCAGGTAACTTTTTCGGCATATTGGCGTGAGGCACAATGGCGCGCTTGAAGCCATGTTTTGCAGCTTCGGAAATACGCTCTTGTCCGCTTGGGACTGGGCGAATTTCCCCAGCCAGCCCCACTTCACCAAATACTACAAGGTCGCGAGGTAATGGGCGATCACGAAAACTTGAAACTAACGATAATAGCAGCGCGAGGTCGGCACTGGTTTCCGTCACTTTTACCCCGCCCACAACATTTACAAACACGTCTTGGTCGGACATTTGTAATCCACCGTGGCGATGCAATACCGCCAGCAAAATCGCTAAACGGTTCTGTTCCAGTCCCACCGCCACTCGGCGCGGGTTGGACATCATGGAGTGGTCGACAAGGGCTTGGATCTCCACCAGCAATGGTCGCGTACCTTCCCAAACGACCATCACAGAACTGCCCGAGGTAATTTCATCTCCACGACTTAAGAAGATGGCGGACGGGTTACTGACTTCTTTTAAGCCTTGTTCCGTCATGGCAAATACGCCCAGCTCGTTGACGGCACCAAAGCGGTTTTTGTGGCTGCGTAAAGTGCGAAAACGGTTGTCGGCATCACCATCGAGCATAATGGAGCAGTCGATACAGTGTTCAAGCACTTTGGGTCCTGCCAGCGAGCCATCTTTAGTGACGTGACCCACCATAATAATCGCCACGCCGCGAGTTTTTGCGAAGCGAGTTAGATATGCCGCGGTTTCACGCACTTGCGCCACACTGCCCGGCGAGGATTGAATATCCGCCATGTGCATCACTTGGATGGAGTCGATGACCATCAGCTTGGGTTGCTCTTGCTCTGCGGTCAGGCAGATTTGTTCAATACTGGTTTCCGACAGCATATTGAGTGAATCAGTCGGTAGTCCTAATCGATGGGCACGCATGGCAACTTGCTGTAAGGATTCTTCCCCCGTGACATACAGGGTTTTCATCTCCCGCGATAGTAAGCACATGGTTTGCAGCAGTAAGGTACTTTTCCCCGCTCCGGGGTTCCCCCCGATAAGGATGGCACTGCCTGGCACGACCCCACCACCTAGCACGCGGTCAAATTCTTTAAATCCAGTGGTAAAGCGTGGCAATTCTTCGAGGCTAATCTCAGAGAGTTTTTGGACTTTACTGACGCCCGCCGCATTACCGGCATAGCCCGTCAGCCTATCCGTACGTGCCGCAGTCGTCGATGCCAAACGCACTTCCGTAATGGTATTCCATGCATTACAGGCACTACACTGCCCCTGCCAGCGCGGATAATCCGCCCCACACTCATTACACACAAATGCCCTTTTCGCACCTTTCGCCACAGCCACTCCTTAATCACCTAATAAAAATATTTAGCTCTTTATCTTTAATTCTTTGACTTTCAACTTCCACCAATTTTCTAAATAGTTCGGCGTTGTAGGCAGGCGGCAATTGAGGATATTCCTAGGAGCATACACAAGTATGTGACTAGGATAGCCGAAAGAAGCCAACACCCCTACAACCCGAAATATGACGAAAATTTTAGCGCTCCTCGTGTTTGAGTCCCCCGCTTAGAACGCATAGGACGCCCATGAGGTCTGCATGCTTAATCCCCACTTTCGCCCTTGCAAACACTTTTGGTTTCGCGTGGTACGCTATCCCCAACCCTGCTTTTCTGAGCATTTTCAGGTCGTTTGCCCCGTCACCGATAGCGACGGTTTGCTCCATTGGGATGTTCAGTTTTTCTGCCAGTTTAACGAGGGTTTGCGCTTTGTATTTAGCATCGACAATTGCCCCTTTGACTTTGCCTGTCAATTTGCCATTTTTGACTTCGAGGTGATTGGCAACTGCCGCGACCAGTTTTAATCGCTGGCGTAGGTTATCGGCAAAGAACGTGAATCCGCCGGAGGCGATGGCGATATGCCAGTCCATCGCTTGTAACTTACGAACTAAGCTGGTTAAGCCCGGCATTAACGGCAAGGTTTCAAGGACTTGGTCGAGAATAGCTGCATCGGCACCTTCGAGTAGTGCCACGCGAGCACGTAGACTTTCTGTGAAATCGAGTTCTCCTTGCATGGCGCGTTCGGTGACTTCAGAAACTTGGTCACCCACACCGGCTAGTCGGGCGATTTCATCGATACACTCGATTTGGATCGCCGTGGAATCCATATCCATAAGTAAGATCCCTGGGGATCGTAAACGAGGAATTTTACCGAGTGGTACCACATCCAATTGGCTTTCATCTGCCAGTTTTTTGATGCGAGGGGTAATGCTGCCCGCGATACGGACAACTTGGTAATCATCAATGCGCCAAGAGGAGACAATCACAATCGCTATCCCTAAACGCTGCTGGAAATCACTGATGCGTGCTTTATCTAAGCCGCGACCATATAACAACCACCCAGTGTCCCCTGCACGATAATCCAATGGCATCACTTCTTCACCACTTAGCGATAAGGGCAAACCTGGCCATTTTTGAATTTCATCAGGCAGATAACAGTAGGTCAAACTCGTTGGCATGAAAATTAGCTCCTGTAGTGGATACAACTTTTTTTATAATGTATACCCTGCATAAAATTACTATACTTAAATTTTCCAGCAAGTTAACGCTTCATAACTTTGCTAATTGCGATAAAACAGACAAAGAGCACGATTATTCCTATGAAACTCCCATTTAGGCTGCACAAAACCGTTATTATCATTGTTTGCGTTGCGCTGATAACCTTTCTAATGCACGGGGTTTCATATTTAGGTTATAACCAAAGCCAGAGCAGACTAGAGCAATTTAAGCAATTAACTCAAGTATTAGCTGAGCAAGTGGCATTCAGCTTATCCGATTATGTGGTTCCCGGCAGCAAAGATTTTAATTTAGAACGAATTAATGCCAATTTAAATCATCTAGCTAAAGATCACTATATTTTGGATGTCGGTTTATACACGGCGGCAGGCGCGTTGGTCACCCAAGTGGGGGAACCCGCCACGGTCAAAGAGCGACTTTCCCTCGAAGGAAACACTGGACTACAGAATTTTCAGTATCAATTAGTGGTGCCAGTTCAAGGCGCCAAAGAACCTAAAGGCTATTTACGCCTTACCATCGATACGGAATCACTGACTACCGATCTTCAGCAAGCCGATAACACCGTTAATATCATGCGCGTATTTATTTTATTATCTTTATGTATTGGCTTTATTTTGGCGAACACCCTAATGCGCCTAAAGAAAAAGAAAGGTCAGCAGCAATTGATTATCGAACCTGACGAAAACACGGAAGAGAGTGAAGATAAGCCCGAAGTGCAGAACAATGGGGTAAAAGGGCCGCAAAATACGCGCAGCCCCTTAAAATCACCACGCGCCAAACGCCGTAAAGAGCCGAGTCCACATCGACCAAGACGGGTGGCGCGAAAATATACAGAAAAGCAGTAATCGTTAATTACGACTAAATTGACGTCGTATCAAACACGATCGGCGCAATTACCTCCACCTTTCCGTTAGTTAACAAAGATTCAGGTGGCATCGGGAATGGTGCAGCACGTTCAATAGTGGCTAACGCTTCTTTATCGAGGATCTTGGTGCCTGACGAGTTAATCAAACTAGCACTCACTACCTTGCCTTGATTATCCACAATAATTTTAACTTGAGAAACGCCGGTTGAACGAAAACGCAATGCGGCGCGTGGGTATCGCTTTGCTTTCGCTAATCGTTGATGAATGTCACTTTCCCAGCCATGATGACCACTGACGGGGGCAGCAGCACTGCTCGCAAAATTCGCACTGCTATTCGACGCGCTGCCAGAGGTTGGAACCGACGTCACTTCCGATTCTTGAGTCGAAACAGGGGCTTCTTCCACCACTTTTTTCTCTTGAACTGGCTTTTTCTTTGGCGGGCGTTTTTTCTCGGTAACGCGTGTCAATGTCCCATTATCAACTAGTGGTGTTTGGGGTAACTTTTCTGCTTTTTCAACAACTTCAGGCTCGACTTCTTCACGGGTTGCCATCTGCTGTTTGGGTGCATTATTGACTTCAGGCTCCTGCTGCTGTTCCAGCTGATAAAGCCCTAATTGTAAAGAGATTGCGGGTGGTAAAACCCCAGTTTTAGGTAGGTTTGCTGTAAACCACCCAATAAAAAGCATTGCCAGTATTCCATGGAAAACAAGACTTCCACATAAACCGCCCAGAGGACGAAAAATTGGGCTTCCCAGCTGCCCCACACTGCTGTTCATATTTTGCCTCACATCTTTATTTTTCGCTGATTATAGGCATAATACAAATCAAAATGATATTCATTATTATTAATAAAATAACAATAGTAACTACAAGGTATTGATTTAATTTATAAAGTCAATTTGAGCTAATTATTAAACTATTTTCACTTTTGACACCAGAAAATGACTATCGATAAATCCCTTGCCCGCAAAATCAGCGGCGCATATCAATCAACCTATGGTCAGCTTGTGCGATTTTTCCGCAGTCGACTAGGTAATAGTAACGATGCGGATGATTTATCACAGGATGTGTTTACACTATGGCTAAACCGTAAAGCGCAGGATCCTGTGAAGGAGAACCGTGCTTATCTGTTTAAAATCGCTAGCAATGTGTTAATTGACCATTGGCGACGGAATCATCAACAGAGCCAGTCCCATACCTCGATTGATGAAGTGGTGCATGAACAAAGTTTTGAGCAAACCACCGCCGACCCTAGCGAAATTTTAGAGCACCAACAGCGAATTGCGCGACTTGGCGAGGCGATTGATCTTTTGCCTCCACGACGTAAAGAAGCCTTTTTGCTGTATCGCTTTGATGGGTTATCTCAAAGTGAAATTGCAGAGCGTATGGAAATTTCGATCAGTATGGTGGAAAAACATATTGCAGCGGCATTAGTGCATTGTAAAAAATATCTAGACGATCAGAGCAATCATTCGTAATGGCAAACAACCAAACCCAGCAACCAGAAATTACCTCGTCAGTCGAACAACAACGCATCGACGAAGACGCGGCGCTGTGGTTTACCCGTGTCCATAGTCAACAACTCAGTGACCAACAATCTCAAGAATTTAAAATTTGGTTACGTGCTTCAAAAGCCCATGAGGATGCCTATGAAGCAATTGCGGGAATTTGGCAAGATATTGAAAAAGTTCCGCGCCCTGCGCCTGTTAAATCGACAGCGTCAAAATTTGGTTTTTCATCGTTTTGGAAGCCTCTCGGTCATCTAGTTGCCGCCTGTTTTATTGCTGCCGTCCTGTTTTTACCTTACAGCCAGCTTCCCTCCATGTTGCTCAATAACATGACGCTGGTTTCCACTGACTCCACCAAAGAAGTGACGTTGTCAGATGGCTCTCAGCTTTTTCTCAATCGCGATACCCGCATTCGAGTCGCTTATGAAACGCCAATCCGCCAGCTCTACTTAGACCAAGGTTCCGCTTATTTTAAAGTGAAATCCAACCCTTATCGCCCGTTTGTGATCAACGTGGATCAGCGACGTATTCAAGTGGTGGGAACGGAATTTGAAGTGAATAAAAAAGGCGAGCAAGTCGCGGTCAATGTTAGCCAAGGCATTGTGAGCTTTCAAAGCGTCAATAGCCCAAAACCCGTATTACTGCTTGCTGGACAAGGGGCGCTAAGCCCGAGTATTAATGGCAAAATCGCCCTCAATTCAGTCACCCCGCAAGAGGTGGCAAGATGGCGTTTTGGTGAGCTCAGCTTTGTGGATAAGCCCCTTGGTGAAGTTCTGTCTGAATTAAAAACCTATTCCGACTTTCAGGTTGAACTCTCTCCGAGCAATTTAGCCAACCGGAAAATATCCGGACGCATTAACCTTCAGCAGCCAGATGCCTTTTTTCAGGCACTTCCCTCGCTCCTTCCTGTGCAAGTCGTGTATCAAGATAAAAATAACCTTTTGATTATCCAAAACAAAAAAAATAAATAAAAAATATTTTCATTTGCAGGTGAGGATAATTCTCATTTCACCCTCTTCTTAAGTAGCTTCATTTTTATTGAATACTTTTTAGCACATTTTTCGTGCAGCTTAAGAATAAGGGATATCCATGGCAATTCAATTCACACTCGGTCGATTCAAGCCGATTGCGCTGTCACTGGCGGTCACCAGTGCATTAGTCAGCCAATCTGCTATCGCCCAACAAATCACTTTCTCATTACCAGAACAAGGATTGGCGAGCGCTATTGATCAAATCAGTCGCCAAGGTCAAGTTTCACTGCTGTATGACAAAAGCCAGCTCAGCGGCCTACGCGCCCCCGCCCTTTCTGGCCGCTACACCCCGCAAACCGCATTACAAAAAATTCTTATTGGTAGCGGGTTAGAGCTGGTTAACGAAAACGGCATGCTGGTTATTCGTCCTCAAAACTTAAACCAAGGCACGTTAGTTTTACCTGAAACCCAAGTGTCGGGCGTGGTGCAAAATCACCCTGCCATGGATGTCATGTCTGCGCCGCAATACGTCACCTCAGAAGAAATCAGCCAAAAAAATACTGGTGACGGCAATATTACCGATTTAATGAAAACCAACCCTGCCGTGCAGTTTGCGAATAACGATAGCAACTCCATGAACCAAGGGGAAATTAAGCCTTCCCGTATTTCTATTCATGGTTCCAGTAGCTACCAAAATGCCTATCGCCTTGATGGCGTGAGCTTCAACAATGACTTTGACCCTGCCGACAGTGGCTTAGGTGAAACCGCCACGCGACTGAGCAGCAGCGACCAAGGAATTTACATCGATAGCCGCTTGATTGATAGCATGGCCGTTTATGATAACAACATCCCTGTGGAATTCGGTGGCTTTACGGGAGGAACCGTTGAGGTAAACAGCCGTCGTTGGCAAGGTGAAAATAGCGCCCACGCATACTACCGCTTAACCCGTTCTGGCTGGAATAATCTGTTCCATGATTCGACTCAATCTATCGATACCACCAAAAACGACACCGCCAACCCAGCTCGCTTCCAAAATCGATACGATAAAAATGATTTCGGTGGCTGGTTTGAATTGGGCGTGACGGAAAATTCAGGAGTGGTGTTCTCAGCATCTCGTCGTAGTTCGACGATTCCGATGACGGTGACGGGTGGAACGGGAGTGACACTCAATGGTAACGGTGAACTAGAAGAAATTTATTCCGCAGAAGGCACCAGAAAACAGCGTCGTGATTCTGATAACTTTTTCCTGAAATATACGATGGATCTGACTCCACGGGACTCTGTTGACCTTTCTGTAAACTATGCAAAATACGATAGCTATCTATTCGCTAGCTCAGTATTAAACTCAGGCTATGACAGCACTCATGATGGTCTTGGGTTTACTGGTGTATTCAAACATGAATTTGATATCGGGAAATTAGAGTTAACCGCCAGCACACAAGATCTCAAAGATGATCGTAAAAATGATCAGAAAGATTATGTGGAGCTGCTGGATTATAGCGATTGGAAAAACCCACAATCCTTACGCAGTGGTGGTCAAGGTGACTTAACCACAGAGCAAAGAATGCATTCTGCAAAAGCAGTAATGCGTTTAAACTCAATGGTAGATGGACTCGGAATAACCCACCAGCCAACACTGGGTTCCGAAATTGCGTATACCAAAGGCACCTATAAGCGTGATAAAGACTATTATCGTTACCGTTTTGTGGGCAATGCGGATGATCTCCAATGGGTTGGTGCGGCACAAAATATCACGCGATTCCAAGCTGGCACACACTCGGCTGATTACACCAATTACGCTATCTTCCTCGATGATAATCTGCAATATGGCAAATTAACCTTACGTCCCGGCGTTCGCCTTGATCGTGATGACTTTGTTAATCGTACTAACGTTGCCCCTCGTCTTTCAGGTACCTATGACTTATTTGGCGATAAGCAAACCCTGCTAATTGCAGGAGCAAACCGTTATTACGGTCGCTCAATGCTGACTTATGCCCTGTATGGTGCGCAGAATGCGGGAATGCAAAACTGTACCTTTATGTGCGATGTCGATCCTAGCAAAAACGATTGGGATGATGCCCGTGACTACGAAGGGATCGATTCTCTTAAAACCCCTTATAACGATGAGTTAACCCTCGCACTGCAACAAGAAATCTTATCGACCACTTGGCGCTTACAGTATGTTCACCGTGAAGGTTATGACGAAGTTCGTACCCGCACCAAATACGACAGCCGCGATGCCAATAAACGCAGCATCCGTATGTATGACAACGGTGGACGTAGCTCTCACGATACCGTGACATTATCCGTTAACAATAGCCAACCGTGGGAATGGGCAGAGGCATCACATGTGATGACCGCCTCGTTCACGTGGCAGCAAAGCGAAAGTAATACGCCGAAAGACTCTGGCTATAACTCATTCGATCCGGGTAACAAAGTTAACCTCAACAAAGTGTGGTATGACGGCAAAGTGATTGATTCATCAAAACTGCCATCCACCAGCTTTAACTCGCCGATTAAGCTTAACCTAGAGATGACCAGTGTTTGGGATGAATATGACGTCACATGGTACAACCGCCTGCAATGGTGGGGGTCTCGTGACCAAGCGGTTCGTTATGACAACGCTTACTACACCGATCCTGAATATGGTCAGTTACGCAAATACACCAAGCAAAACTTTGCGAGCAAATACACATGGGATACCCGCCTAGGCTGGAAACCTGACTTTGCTTACGGCTTTGGATTCTCGGTTGAAGTAAATAACGTACTGAATAATAAAAATATTGCAGACCGCTTTATGTTCAATGACCGCACGATCAAATCTTACGATCCGGGTCGTCAGTTCTGGCTGCAAGTGAATTACGATCTCTAAGTGATAGCCGTGCGCAATGTCAAACACATAACCTAAGAAATCGAGTCATGAAGACCATTAAACAATTTCTCTATTTAGTTAAACCTTTTTGGGGGCAGCGTGCTGCCCTTTTGTGCTGGGTGCTGCTGTTTGCCTCGTTAGGGCTTACCCTTTCTTCCGTCTGGTTCAATGTCAAAATGAACATGTGGAACGGGGATTTCTATAACGCCCTGCAAAAGCTAGACGGACAAGCACTGTATGGGCTGCTGCAATACTTTGTGATTTTAGTCAGTGGGCTGATTTTTGTGGTGGTGATGGGCACCTACCTCAAGCAGATGCTAATTATCCGTTGGCGTAAAGGCATGACCGAGCAAGTACTTGGTCGCTGGCTTTCGGGCAACAGTAAGCACTATATGCTGAGGCTCGCCTCCCAAGAGCCAGATAACCCAGACCAACGTATCGCAGAAGATATCCGCTTACTGATTGAATCCACACTGAATCTGTTAGTCACCTTCCTGCACTCAATGCTGACATTGATCTCCTTTGCCGCGATTTTGTGGACCCTTTCAGGAAGCCTTTCATTTAATTTCGCCGACAGCGATTGGACCATTCCAGGCTATATGTTCTGGGCCTGTATTATTTACACCATCATCGGCATCGCGCTAACCCAGCTCATTGGTTTCCCACTGCGCCGCCTGCATATGGATAAACAGCGCCGTGAAGCAGATTACCGTAGCTCGTTAATCAATTGCCGCCAACATGGGGACGCTATCGCAGGGCAACGGGGTGAGCCACAAGATCGCAAAGAGTTGATGGCCCGCTTTAGCGAAATTATCCGTAACTGGAACCAACTGATCCGTTGTGAACGTAACTTATCGTTCTATACCGTCGGTTATCAGCAAGTGACCGCCCTCGCCCCTGTTTTACTGGCATTACCTAAGTTTTTAGCGGGTGAAATTATGCTGGGTGGATTAATGCAGCTACGCCAAGCGTTCACCAGTGTTGCGACTTCATTGGGCTGGTTTATTTTTGCCTATAAAGAGATTGCGGCATGGCAAGCCACCGTCGCGCGTCTGTATAACTTCGTGGTGTTATTGGAGAACGATAAAACCCCAGAAGCTACTATCAACGAGGATAGCCTACCGTTAACAGCAAATGTAAGCCTGTTTACGGCAGATCATCGCCCACTACTGAGCACCGTTGATCTTAGCATCAATAGCGGTGAGCTGATGTTAATCTCCGGTCGTTCTGGTATCGGTAAATCCACGTTACTGCGCACATTAAGCGGTCATTGGCCATTCTTTGACGGCAAAATTACACGTACGGGTAACGTCATGTGGATCCCGCAGCGACTCTATTTGCCGATAAGCCGTTTAGATAATTTATTGGCTTACCCACAAGATGCCAGCCAATTTACAGCTTCGGATCTGAAATATGCGCTAACCCTTGTTGGGTTGGAAAAACTTCATTCACAACTGGCTTTGGAAACCGATTGGAACAACCGACTTTCTGGCGGTGAACAGCAGCGCATTATGTTTGCGCGACTGCTTCTGAATCGACCTAAGTTAATGCTATTGGATGAAATGACCTCCGCTCTTGATGAGCCAAGTGCACTCACTTTACTGAACATGCTGAAAGCTCAGCTTCCCGCCAGCAGCATCATTTTGGTTAGCCACCAAGGCTTTATTGACCAATTAGCTGACAAGCATCTGCGTTTATCTGAAACAACGCGAAATACCCCATTTATGACAGGAGCCCCAGAATATGCTTCGTAAAATTACCTTGGTCGCCATCATTGCCGCACTTTTAGGCGGCTGCGTTAACGGCGCACCTCGACAATCTGGTGAGCAAACATTGCTGCCAGTACGCCAAGATCTGCAACATTATCAACTCGATAATGGGCTGCAAGTTTACTTACTTCAGCGCAACCAACCAGGCGTTGAGCTGCGTTTACTGGTCAATGCGGGTTCATTGCAAGAAACTGAGCAACAGCTCGGTTTAGCTCACTTCACTGAGCATATGGCGTTTAAAGGCACCCAACATTTTCCGGGTACCACTGGCTTTAAGCAATTAGAACAACAAGGGCTGAAACTCGGTAGCCACGTCAATGCGATCACCAGCATCAACAGCACTCTATATAAATTATCCTTGCCAAATGCCACGCCAGCGCAAGTCAGCACAGGATTACAAGTGATGGCGGATTGGGCGGCGAATATGACCTTCGATGCAGAAGCATTTGAAAAAGAGCGCCCTGTCATTATTGAAGAGTGGCGCTTACGTCAAGGCATGGGCTATCGCATTAATGATAGCCTCGAAAAATTGCGTTACCACGGTAGCCGCTACGCAGAGCGTAACCCTATTGGCTCTCTTGATGTGGTTCGCCAAGCCCCTATTGAACAAGCCAAAGCCTACTACAAAACGTGGTATCAACCTCAGCGCATGAGCTTATTGATTATTGGGGACTTCAGCGCATCAACAGTACGTGATGAAGTAAAAACCTTGTTTGCGTTACCGAAGCCGGAAACAATTTCCCAAGATTCTCCAGAATGGAAGCGCTTTGCTGATTCCAACAATATGCTTGTTCAAGGGATATTTGATAAAGAACAAGGTGCGCGCTACGTTCAGTTTTCACTACAAAAAAATGTCTCCGCGCCGCTGAATACTCGCCAAGGTCAAACCGACGATCTGATGGATAATTTATGGTTAACCATCTTGAATCAACGTTTTTCTGTGATGGTCGATAACGGTATTTTGCCGTCCATTAGTATTAATGAACAAGGGGCAATGCTAGATAACCAACGCCTTCAGCAGCTGATGATCATCCATCCCAAAGGCAATGACTACGCGGGCGCCACCGAAATTCTGTTTACTGAGCTACAACGCTTAGCGACCGAGCCTGTAACGCAACAAGAGTTGGATAGCGCTAAACAAGGCATGCTGAAGAAACTCAGTCAACAAGCGGGTTCCGAGCAGCGTTACAGTAATGAATACTTAGCAGGACAACTGACCACCGCACTCGAATATGAGATGCCGATGTGGAACAAACGCCAGCAGTTGGATAATAGCTACCAATTAACCAAAAATATCCAACCTCAAGACTTACAGCGCCATGTAGCTAGCCTTTTACAGGTGGCATCCCCACGCTTAGCACTGATTGGCCCTGATACCGATGAAAAGGCCGTCAACAAACAGACCTTCAGTGAACAGTGGCAACGTATTCGCCAAACACAGCCGGGGCCATTCACGCTGCGTTCTCAAGCCATTAGCCTGAAATTACCCGTTGTAGCAAAAGGCACAATTACCGAACAAACGTCACTTCCTATCGAAAAAACGGAACAGTGGACACTTAGTAATGGCATCAAAGTGATTGTTAAAACGGATAAAAATCTTAAAGATGATATTCAGTTTAACTTACAGCTACCGGGTGGTCGTTCCCTTGAAACCCTGCAAACCGCAGGCTTAACCGACTGGGCAATGAAACTGCCAGAAAGCAGTGGTTATGGCAATTACAGCGCCCGCGACTTAGCGTTATTGGCGAAACAAAATCAGATCAGCGTTCGTCCTTATAGTGAGTTGCTCAACCACGGCTATCGCGGTAAAACCCCGATTGATAATCTCGAAACGGCGTTGCAGTTACTGAATTTAAAGCTGACCGCACCGCAGTTTAGTGGAGAGAAGCTCGAACAGCAGAAGCAGGCTTTTGCTCTGAATTTATCGAAAATGCCTGTAGAGCGCACCTTCCTCGACCATATTAATCAGCAAAGTTACCAACATGGCGAGCTGTTAGTGATCTCCCCTGAAGGAGCTTGGAAAACCTTTACCGCTCAACAGCTTCAACAAGCCAACCGTCAATTACTCACTTCTACTTCAGATATGACGCTGGTGATCACTGGTGCGATGAATGCCCGCGAACTGAAACCATTATTGGAGCAGTGGGTTGCGACGTTACCTGCCCATGATGGCAAACTGGCATGGCGCAACCAAGGGATCATGCCGAAGATGGCAAGCTTTAATCAGCAATATCCAATCAGTAGCAGCGATAAGAGCATGATAAGTATTCAATTTGCTGCACCTGCCCAGTGGTCTCAGCAAGATCAGCTGGCTCTACAATTGATTGATACTATTGTTAGTCAACGCCTACGTAGCGAATTGCGTGAAAAAGCCAGTGGTATTTATGCCCTTAGCTTCTCGCAAATGTTAGCCAAAAAACCACAACCGTATTACACCGGACGCTTAAATTTCACCACAGCGCCTGAACGCGCTTCAGAGATGGTGACGTTGGCACACAATACCGTTGCGCAGCTGCGCCAAACAGGTGTAACGGAAAAAGAGTTAACGGAAGCCAAAAATATTTGGCTCACTGAAAATGCGCAAGTCACTGATAGCGCTAGCTATTGGACTGAAGCCCTCGCACAAGTTGCGGCGGATGATGGGCAATATCAACGCCTCACGCAAGAACGCGCGGTGATTGAGTCCTTAACACTCCCACAGATAAATCAATTAGCTAATAAATAC
>NZ_JAERJY010000270.1:0-1274 GCF_018257375.1 Providencia sp. JGM181
ACAGTTATAAACCGGAGATATCTAGAGATAGAGATGTAAATCGAGAAAAGGTAGCATCAGAGGAGGCAGTAAACACGCCATTACCATCACCACAGGAACTGTCTCCTCAAGAAAAACTAGAATTAAATCATCAGGAGATCTCAAATAGAATAAAGGTACTAAAAGAAGAAAAAAGTAATTTAGAAAAAAGTTATGAATGGAAGTTTTTGACTGATCCGGAGAAATACCCATGTAATTATCAATGGGTTTTTAAATCACCAAATCTTAATATCACTGCAAATATTAAATTTAGTTCAATACAAGATAGAGATCGCTTACTTTCGGATGATTTTGGTGATAGCCCTGTAGATATACCAAAATTAAATTTTTTTGATCCTCAACCTTTTTATAATGCTATTGAGAGAAACGCAGAATTATCAGCAAGAAATCATCTGCTAGAAACTCAGGAAAGACATACTCAATTAACAAAAGAAATTCAGTCTAATGAAAATGAATTAAGAAACATTAAAATTAGCATTGAAAAAAGCAGTATTTTAACAATGCCAACACCGATAATCCCTGTACACAATGGAAACTCAGTATCTGATGAAAAAACAAGGATGGATACAAATTTTGCTCAAGCAATTGAAAACAAACTTAATGCGGCTGGCGATAAACTAGCAGAAACATTTGAATGTACCTTTGGACTTGCTTGTGCATCGGATTTGGATAAGGCAGCTAAAAATCCCAATCTTGGAAAAGAACTTTCAAATTCAGATAAAGTAGAATTAGGTGGTACTGGTTCAGGTACACCAGATGGCTGGGAGCCTGAGGATGAAGCACATGCTAGAACACATCAGATTCCTTCTAAAGAGGAGCTAAAGCTAGGTGCATCTGAAATTAATCGTAATGGCTTAACAAATGCAGGACGATCATTGCAAAAGCATGGAGGAAGAGAAGGCTCGGTATATTCGTATTCAAATCAAAAAGCTTCAGTATTGAATCAAGAGGCTAGAGCAATAATTGATGAAATATTAGATAATCCTAATGTAACAATAAAATCTAGGACTGTTTATGAAAATAGGCAAAGAATTGAAGTGATTGATGCTAAGTCACCAGATGGTCGGACATTAAGATTTAGTAGAGATGGTAAGAAATTTATTGGTTTTAGAGAACCGTGAAATTGGAAATTAATTGATGGGGGATATTCATGTTCTGCATTATTGGGCCTAGAGGCTCAGGAAAAACAACAATTGGTAAGAAACTCGCGGAAAAAACGGGTTACCAGTTTATTG
>NZ_JAERJY010000271.1:0-1265 GCF_018257375.1 Providencia sp. JGM181
TGATTTGTGAAACTAGAAATCTGTCACCATCGACTATCAAAGGCTATGAAAAATGCAAAAGTTCCCTATCAGATTTGAAAATAGCAAAGGATGGCTGTATTGAAAGCTTTAGCATGACTCGTACAAAAGATGAGTATATTAACAGTGTACATAATGAGCTTTCTGTTAAACGTGAGAAAAATAAATTGATTGGTCAAGATTCTAATGGACCAGTAGAAATGGAAATTGGAAATAATTGTTTAATTCTATCTAAAAATGATTCCGATGGTAAATTAACCTACCAGTATAATGCCGATGGCTTCATTAATAGCTCATGGGTCGCGGAACCTAAAACTAAGCTCAGTGCGTTCCACTATGATGAAAATAATCGCTCATACAATGTTTCCTATTACAATGATAATAAATTGTTTTCAGAGATTTCCGTAAGGTATACGAGTGATGAAACTAAGCCGTATGATCTTATTCTAGAAGTTAAAGTGCTCGATCAGTCTGTGCTAACTGTTGATACTCAATGTGAGTATAACCAGCAGGGCGTGTCGCATAAGTGCCAATTTGTATTGACACTTATTTCGGATGGAAAGCAAATTACATTGAAGAAACATAGTACGACGGATGCTTCATTCTATTAGTTGTAGGTCAATGGGGTGTTTTTCTCCATAGGATAAAATGCAATAAGCCCATAAGACCATGTCCCACAATATAAGCTTCGATTAGTCCTGTGAGTGTTTTATGAATATTTCTTGCTTCAGGGGCTAATGATGAGTTTTGCCACCATAAAATAAACCAAGTTACACCAGAAAGGATAACTAGCGCCAATGCACCCAGTCCAAGCCCTTGGACACTTGTTGCTAACCCTTTAGGTGAGCTGTCAGGAAGCTTTAAATTAAATAAGCTTGTGATATCGTTTTTTATCTGAGTGAGATCCCCCCATAAATAAGGATAGAAATATCTAAATCCTCGATTTGAGAGACAGACAAAAATGAGAATGGCCGCTAAAAATAATAAACAAAACCCAATGATAATGTGTAGCCAAGTAAAATAATACGCAAGACCACTTGTTGGGATTACGCCACTTTTACTGACAGACATCCAATTGCTGATGATAATTTGCCCAATGACCAATAAAAATATCATGCAATGAGTTAAGCGAATCGTGGGCGTTTGATAAACACCAAAAAACTGCCAAATAGATTTAAGGCATTGGCGCTTTACGGATTGAAGTAAAGTATTTTCTGGTTGAGACTCAATTAACGGATACTCTTTTT
>NZ_JAERJY010000272.1:0-1230 GCF_018257375.1 Providencia sp. JGM181
ATTTAGAACGGTAATTTATTTTATTGTTTTCAATCTCTCGCTGATTGTTATTTTTTATATTCAATTGTTAGTTTCTAAATAATGCACGTAGAGATGAACATCATTATACAATTGACGTAATTCAGCACTGTTTTGTTGTCTACGTAATAGTGTTTTCAACAGGCGGTGAATTTTTTCAACATTAGGCTGTGGGTGCTGCAAACGTAAAACGAGTCCTTTTAGGGCTCGATTGTGTGATTCAGAGGTAGAAAACTGTTTATAAACTTGCATCAGATTGAGCCAAATAGCGTGGCGAACGGCAAAAAATTGTATTGTTCTATCAAATGGATAATCACTTTTACGCGCTAATATTAACCCGCTAAATAGGCGATGGCTCATCTGTGATGTTGATGGTTTTTGTCCGGTAATAATCTTATTAAGACCCAATTTAAATTGTTGTTCACTGAGTAAAATAAGGTTTTGGTAACGTTTTTTCGGATTTGTTGGATAAATCCAATAAAAAGCCCCCATCGCGACTAATGGTCCACAAATAATGGCGATGGCATTACCGAGGCTTTCTGGAAAACTTAAGTTAAAAGGGTAGCTTGGTTGCAGTAAGATCAAAGAGACCATGATGTAATCAAAGGCAATTAAAATCAGTTTTTTGTGGGCAAAAACCAAAATTCCACTGATGATGACGGGCACAATGAATAAGGTCATTTGCCATGATGATGATGCAAATGGCCATAGACACCAAGTACAAATCAACGCGGCAAGTGCTCCGAAAGATTGTCCCGTGAAGATGTTTTTCATAAACCTAGCGGGGTAATCGAGGGATGCGAACAGTGCGACCATCACCGATAACTGTACCTGCAAAACGCCACCAACTTTTTTCTAATAAGTTTTCACGCCAAGGTTGCGCGGATGCCCATACAGTCATAGCCGCCCATTGAGGGTGGGTAAGTCCTGCATATTCAGTAATAAATAGCGCGAGGATGGATGCGCAGGCGGTGATCATTGCAAAGCGTAAACGATCAGAATCAAATCCGAATCGCTGCATTAATGTAGCTGGCTGTGACATGGTTTTTCGCAGATGGGTGAATAAAACTGCGTATAGGGTAGTTTTGTGGAGTGAAATCGCAAACAGAGGCGGAAAGCGCCTATATTAGTAAAACAGAGCTCGAAGTAAAATAAAAAGTAAAAGCCTTAAAATAGGCTTTTACTTTTTATGCAAGAGCATCATATATGGAC
>NZ_JAERJY010000273.1:0-1217 GCF_018257375.1 Providencia sp. JGM181
TTTTTTTTCATTACTGTATTCGAATTTAGAATCATATATATTCAGGACAGATACACCAATTTTACTGGATATATATACCCCGTTATTACTGGATGCTATTGCTAAATTAGCAAACAACAAGCAACTTGAAGCCAAAAGTAAATTTTTCATAATTAAGCACCAGTGAATGATTTCGGATGGAAACCTTACTGGAGTATAAGTGATGCAGGCGAGGTTATAGTCAGCGTAAGAAACTTCGAGGGATTACGCTAAACGGAGAGAATAAAATGAATATTTTTCAGGGTAAAATTCTGTAAAATACAATTCATTAGAAATAAATGCTCATCGTAATTATAATATTTAGATTCAACAGCTGAAATAAGTAGGTTGGCATCTCAAGAATATGTATTAAGATGCCAACTAAAAATCCTTAGAAACGGTAAGTTACACCAAACATAATGTCATGGCTTCTGACTTTCACTTTTGAGGTGTTTTCTTGGCTATCAGCGTAGTAACTCGCTTCAGATTTTCCAGCATCTAAGAAGCGGTATCCCATATCCAATGAAACGTGATTATTCACTCGGTATTGCGAACCTAAACCGACGCTCCACGCAAAGTTCGTGGTGGTTTTAGATTTGGTGAATTTTTCATGAGTGAATTGGTTCATGCTAACAATATGTTCATTGTAGTCGTAGCGCATTTTGTGGTTAATGCTTGCCATACCTAACCCGACGCTCACGTAAGGGGTAAATTTGGTGTCATTTTTGAAATCATAATAGGTATTGAGCATTACCGTATTTAAGGTGATATCGGTTTTGACATCATCCGAGCTACTTAAATCGACGTGGTCGTTGTAGGACGCCAAGTTATGGCTTGTGGACGCTTTTTCTCTCATCCCAAATTCAAGTTCGGTACGCAGAGGTAACGTGGTGGTTTTAGAAAAATCGTAACCGACGGCAATGTTGCCACCGAAAACAGAATCATTGGTATTTCCGAGATTGGTTTTTTCAAATTCGTTATCGCTAGTGAGCCATTTTTGATTTGAAACTTGGACAATTGAAGCCCCGATTTTACCTGAGACATACAGGCTTTCTGCCCCTGCAAAGGCAGCACTAGACACCAAACTGAGTAGAGATACGGCAATAATTTTTTTCATTATAAATTCCATTTAGCTATGTATTCGAATCACGCAATATGAGTATAGATAACTATTAAATTTATCTATGCAGGATCCCCAT
>NZ_JAERJY010000274.1:0-1215 GCF_018257375.1 Providencia sp. JGM181
GTAATAGACTTATTTCAATAGGCATTACCACTAAAAAATGAAGAGGAATATTTATGAATAAGTTTCTAATTTCTGCTTGTATGATTGCATCAAGTGCTCTGTCCTTTAATGCATTAGCCGCAGACAAAATGACCTCAACTCCCGAAAATATGACATGTAAAGAGTATGTGGACTTAAACCCTAAAAGCTGGGCTCCAGTTGCCTTATGGGTAACATCACAAGATACTCAGTTTAAAAGTGGAGACTGGGTGGCATTATCTGAACAGAGCGTTGCGGAAGCTCCTTTAATCCTTGAGTTTTGCAAGAAAAAACCTGAAGGAACTTTAAAAGATTACCTTGCTAGCAAAAAATAAAATTTTTTAACTGGTAATAGCCGCAGTTTAATCTCTGCGGCTATTTAGATTACTCACAGCAATTCTATTTGCTCCTCCCCCATCCTTGATACCAATACAGTGACAGTTTTATAAACTTCACGGCTTCAATGAGTTAAATAGAATCACTCAATATTAACTGAGATTGATCTATTTATTGCTTTAATGCACGCCCGTCTCTTCTTTGAATATTTCAGCTCGCTTTGTATTTTTAGTACTCGATACAACGACTGCATATGCACGCAAAGATACAAATATCCCGCCTCTAAATCCTGTAGTTGAAATGGGAATGTCATTGCTCATTAATAAGCCATATGGAAATAAATGAAGAAGAATTATGTTTACAAGCGATAATCATCGCGGGATGAATTGTAGTCTTGCAACCATTTTTATGGTACGCGATATATCTAATTGTCACCTTCACATCTTTAACTTCAACTCTGAGTGTGGCATACAGAGAAAAAGTAGCCTTCGAGTTCTTTCTACCACAATTATCGTAGTTTGAGGCGAGTATTTAATGTCATTGAAGATAACGTCAACACGAGTAGAAAGGAACACTCAGGACACAGATCCCACCAGCTCTACCAAATTTTAACTGTCGTGATGTAATAACATATTAAAAACAATAAATTAGCAAACTGAGCAGACCGTAACATTACCCAGAATGGACTTCGAAATGCACGTGAAATACACGTACACTATAAGAATAAACAAGCTCACCCTGGCGGGCTTGTTTATTTATTCTCAAATTCTGACTTTACCATCTAGTCCTTAGATAACCTAACTTCATAATAATTACCTCAACCTTATACAATAATCTAAAATAGGCTACACTATAATGGAG
>NZ_JAERJY010000275.1:0-1214 GCF_018257375.1 Providencia sp. JGM181
TGTCTAAAGAAAAATTTGAACGTTCAAAACCGCACGTTAACGTTGGTACAATCGGCCACGTTGACCATGGTAAAACTACCCTGACAGCAGCAATCACTACTGTTCTGGCTAAAACTTACGGCGGTAACGCTCGTGCATTCGACCAAATCGATAACGCACCAGAAGAAAAAGCGCGTGGTATCACCATTTCTACTTCTCACGTAGAATACGATACTCCAACTCGCCACTACGCACACGTAGACTGCCCAGGTCACGCCGACTATGTTAAAAACATGATCACTGGTGCTGCGCAGATGGACGGTGCAATTCTGGTTGTTGCTGCGACTGATGGCCCAATGCCACAAACTCGTGAGCACATCCTGTTAGGTCGCCAAGTAGGTGTTCCTTACATCATCGTTTTCCTGAACAAATGTGACATGGTAGACGACGAAGAACTGTTAGAATTAGTTGAAATGGAAGTTCGTGAACTTCTGTCTCAATACGATTTCCCAGGCGACGACACTCCAGTTGTTCGCGGTTCAGCACTGAAAGCGCTGGAAGGCAACCCAGAGTGGGAAGCGAAAATTGTTGAATTAGCAGGCTACCTGGATTCTTACATCCCAGAACCAGAGCGTGCAATTGACAAGCCATTCCTGCTGCCAATCGAAGACGTATTCTCAATCTCTGGTCGTGGTACAGTAGTAACAGGCCGTGTTGAGCGTGGTATCATCAAAGTTGGTGAAGAAGTTGAAATCGTTGGTATCCAAGCAACGGCTAAGACGACTTGTACTGGCGTTGAAATGTTCCGTAAACTGCTGGACGAAGGTCGTGCGGGTGAGAACGTTGGTGTTCTGCTGCGTGGTACTAAGCGTGAAGAAATTCAACGTGGTCAAGTACTGGCTAAACCAGGTTCAATCAAGCCACACACCCAATTCGAATCAGAAGTTTATATTCTGAGCAAAGATGAAGGTGGTCGTCATACTCCATTCTTCAAAGGCTACCGTCCACAGTTCTACTTCCGTACAACTGACGTAACCGGTACTATCGAACTGCCAGAAGGCGTAGAGATGGTAATGCCAGGCGACAACATCAACATGATCGTGACTCTGATTCACCCAATCGCGATGGATGATGGTTTACGTTTCGCAATCCGTGAAGGTGGTCGTACTGTAGGTGCGGGTGTTGTTGCAAAAATCATTGCATAATACCGCTCTTTCTGAATAAGAAAGAACCAC
>NZ_JAERJY010000276.1:0-1187 GCF_018257375.1 Providencia sp. JGM181
CATATTTAAAGAATTTGTTTGCAATAACAACAAGTGATTTAACACCTAATTATTTTATTAGATATATTATTTTAAAATGGTTTCATGATAAATATTCATCTGTAGGCACGTCTGGGTATAAAGGCTATTTTTCTGTAAGAGATCTAACTGAAAGCATAGCTAAATATGGTATATCCGAAGATGTAATATTTAGAGAAGTTAATTATTTGATAAAAGGTTTTTGTTTAGAATCAGAGCGGTTCACTACAGATATTATTGACGAAAATGATTTATTAAAAATAACATCAACAGGTTTTGTTCATTTAGACATGGTATCAAATATTAATTATCTTGCAGCTATTTCAGAAGACACTGACTATGATTCAGATACGGTTGCGAAAGAAATTGCTAGTGCTATGGGTGAAAAAGGAAGCCTTTATGATAAAGAGATCGTAGCTAAAAATGCGAAATTGATGATGGATTATTTATCAGAATGGCAAGATAAGCATGACTCTTTGGCTAGCAATATTTTAAGTGATAATGAGTTTTCTGTATTATCGGATTTCAACGCCGCTAAAGAGTATGTTGAGCGCTTTAATGAAACTTTAAAAGATCCTCTATGGACTGAGTTTGAATCAAAGAACCATGTTGGTGATACTATCAAAGGTATAGTTAAAAGTGTTCATGATAAATACGGTGTGTTTGTCAAATTATCAGAGGAAGGAGATATAACAGGATTAATTTATAAAGCAAAATGTCCTGATGGCTATATGGGTAAATATGTGAAAAATCAAGAGATAACTGTCAGAATTGATAATGATATTGACTCAGTAAATAAAAAAGTGTCTTTAAGTATTGTTGAAATAAATTAAGGTAGTTACTGTCATAACAAGCATTGTTTGAATGTAGAATTCTGATATTACAATTCAGTGAGGATGATGTTTGTTATGGCAATTTCCTAGGTTCTGAGCATTTTTGCAATTTCCTGCAACAATCCGCAAAATTAAAAGAGGAACGCTACCAACGCGAAGTACTCCTACTGGAGCTGTTCTGATGGTCTCTTGCAGGTGCATGAAAACCGACCTATTTAGTGGGCAGGCGTGGCGGGGCTACGATTGCGCGGCGACATGTTTATTGTTAATAATCCGCCCGCAAATTCTCCGAGCCATAGCGGCGTTAAATTCAAATTTCTATAGTTAGATAGTAAT
>NZ_JAERJY010000277.1:0-1173 GCF_018257375.1 Providencia sp. JGM181
ATTTATAGGAAAATTATGCATATTCTAAATAAAACTCTAAATTTATTGGGAGTGAGTTTGGCTATCACGATCGCACCGGCAGTGTTTGCTTCTGGTGTAATTAATTTTACGGGAGAAATAACGGAGCAAGCTTGTACCGTAGATAGTCAATCACGTAACTTAAATGTAGATCTTGGCCGTGTATCAACCAAAAGTTTATCTTCCGCAGGAGAAATGGCTGGGTTAACGAATTTTACAATTAAACTGGTGGATTGCCCTGTTGATACTAAAGTCACGGTTAATTTCGCGGGAAACCGTGATGCTGTTGACCAAGATATTCTTGCTTTACATCATGGCAATGGTTCAGCAAAAAATGTGGGTATCGCATTGTATGAAAAAAATGCAGTATCTCAGATAAAACTATACGAAGATACCAAAGAGGTTGTTTTAGCAGGAAATTCGGCAGAGTTGGAGTATGTTGCAGCGTTTAAAGCAACAGGTGCAGCAACGGCGGGGCAAGCGAATAGCAGCGCAATTTACAGTATTCAATATCAATAATATGCTGGGTGACGTTTGTCACCCATATTTACGTTATGTTGGCATGTATATGAAGATAATTTATTCAGCTATTTTATTTTGTCTCTGCTTTGTTTCTTTAGCATCAGCCAGTGGGATCAGTATAGGTGGAACTCGTTTTGTTTATATGGATAATAAACGAGATATTTCAATTCCAATTTTTAATAGTAATGAAAAAAAACCTTTCTTAATCCAAAGTTGGGTGACCGGGTTTAATGAGGACATTAAAGCGCCATTTATTGCAACTCCAGCTTTATTCCGTGTTGAGCCGAATAGTTACGGGGCAGCAAGAATTGCGTATTTAGGTCAGCCACTTTCATCTAACCAAGAAAAAATATTTTTATTAAATATAAAATCAATACCGCCTAAAGATGAGGGTATTGAAAATGAATTGCAAATCATTATTAATTCACAGTTTAAACTTTTCCTACGCTCAAACGATATTGAGCCATTAAATTTTGATAATATAATATTAACAAAAGAGCATAATGGAATAAAAATCAATAATAAAACACCGTATCATTTATCAATTAAAAGTATTTTAATTAATGGGGGGTCCATAAAAGGAACGAAAATGGTTTACCCTTGGGTAGATGATTATATTTTTAAAGGAAAGAT
>NZ_JAERJY010000278.1:0-1157 GCF_018257375.1 Providencia sp. JGM181
TAGTCAGGATCCTGTTGCTGGAAATGGTATCGCACCCACATCGCCAAATGGTTTTGTCCCAGGAAGCCCAAATACTGTTATTGGATATAAAATACGAAAGTTACGTAAAGAAAAAGGGTTATCCCTACTCACTGTAGCTCAATCGATTGGAATTAGTGAACAGCAACAGCTTCGTTATGAACGTGGGAATAATCGAATATCGATTGATCGGCTCAAACAATATGCTATTTATTTTAATACGAGTATTAATGACTTCTTTTTATTTAATGAAAGTGAAAGGGAAAAAATAAAGCAGAATCTTAAAAGATCTCCAAATATATAGTATTTTTACTTAATCAATATTGGTCATTATAATGAAAAAGAACACCTCCAAAATTGTTGGCGCTCGCATTCGCTCATTCAGAAAAGAGCGAAATATGAGCATTCAACAGTTAAGCAAATTACTGGGCATTAGCCAACAACACCATTCCCGCCATGAACTGGGCGATATGCGTATTCACGTTGATACCTTATATTCAATTGCTGAAATTTTAGACATCGATATTATAGAATTAATCTGTGACGGCACTGAACAAGAAGATGGTTTTAATTATATCTGTAAGGCTGATCGCAGTCGTCGCTATCAGGCTGAATCTTTGATTTCACCAGAACAAGATTTTTCACTGTTTAAATAATACTCAAGCCGCCTACCGGTATCTTTTTTATCATTGATACTGGCAGGTATCCTTTTAAAGTCTCTCTCTGACTAACATTAGCAAAAATAAACCCCATTAATGACAGACTAAAATTTATAATCATTTACGCTATTTCGGTATAAATACACATTCTAAGACTAATTTCGATATTCTTATTGAGAATATTAAGTTTTATTTTTCATTTTTAGATAATACATATTTGCCACTAGTAATAAAACCACGCTCTCACCTCAAACTTTACGTTTAAATAATCTCCATATGCGAGATAGTTTATAGTTTAAAATCATCAAATAAGTATTTTTAGTTTTATATTGTTATTTTACTTTAGTTTAAATAAATTAAATTCAATAAAAACGCCTTATTTAAATAATGATACCAAACACTAGCGCATAGTGTGTTTATATGAGAATTAATAATAACAACTTAAAAATATTGTTATTAAAATTCAAAATACCCCTATCT
>NZ_JAERJY010000279.1:0-1134 GCF_018257375.1 Providencia sp. JGM181
TTTATATTCAAGGTAACCTTTAGGATCACCATCTAGTGGTTCTATAGAAAATCTAAGTTTTTTATTTTTTCCATTTTCATTCTTATTAAAAGGCTTCATTTCAGGCCAACTCATTACTAATGGCAAAACTCGGAAATTTGCATCGCAACCTTTTTTATTTTCTAAGAATCTTGGATCGAAATAACTATAACCTTCATATTCCGCAAAGGGGTAGACATAGTTGCCAGGCACTTCAATGACTGTATCGCTAAACCTCCCACACACAAAACCGGGGCGATTATCTGCCATCGATAAAGTTGAAATTAACAAGATAAATATAGAAAAAATAAATTTTATTGGCATATTACGCCTCCAAATCTTTCAAAAACTTATTTTTTATAACGAAAACTATCTTCAACCATCGTCATGGTTTTCTCAATTTCAATAACTAGGGGAATTTTCCTCATTCTCTCTAACCATCGCTGGCTTTTTTTACGTTTTTCAATTGAAATGCTTTCTGCCTCAGCCTTCATTTTAAACCACAAATCAACAAATATTTTCTCCTCGGATTCCCTTTCGGAATTAGCGTTCATTTCCCTCCAAAATTTGTTTCGTTCATTTTCATCAAAAACATCATAAATATCAGCAAAAAACCATGCATCGCAGGGTAAATTCGCTGCTTTAAATCCATTTTTATTGATAATTTTAGCCTCGTTAAAATTAATTCTTTCCGTTCTAACCTCTACACCTTTATTTAATTCAAACCAAGACTTTAAGTAATTCGCATATGCCAATGCAGATTCATAATGGACTTTATCCATTTTTTCTTTTGACAATGGTTGTTTATATTCATCCATAGTCACTCTTATATATTCAAGTATAATTATGTTAAAAATAGATACACTATCTTTCTTAGGCTCCGAACCTATAGATTGAAAGGAGAAAAATAACAAAATAAAACATAACAATAATTTTTTATTTTGATGCCATATTACCCCCACTAGTCTCCCTCCATAATGTTAGCAAGAACAGCGTTAGTCCATATCTCACTAATTGTGTTTTCGATACTATTCATCACTGGAATTTCACAAACCATTGAAGTTTCTAGCGCTTGAGCAAAACTTGGGTGCTGTGTATGAATAATGGCATCAAAAC
>NZ_JAERJY010000027.1:0-29894 GCF_018257375.1 Providencia sp. JGM181
TGTATGCTGGGGCAGAAAAAGACAGTGACGGAAAATTAATTAGTTGGAAGCAGTTGAAACAAGAAGAATGGATTACAGGGCGGATAAGCGTCGATTTGGTGGGGGTTAAATTCAGGGGATTAGTCTTGGTGTTGTGGTTTTGATATAATAGAGTGGGGTTATATTATTATTTAAACCATCGAGATCACCTACCTGTGGGCGAAAAAATACCGCCACTGAGGGCGGTATCATGATTAGTTTGCAGGCGTTTATTCTAGTCGTTATCTAAATCCAATGAGTATTTATCAAACTTAACAATCTCTGCACCAAACCAATCATTAAGCTGCATCATCTTACTTTGTAGTGGGATAAGTTCATTACGAACAAATACCTTTGCGGCTTTCTCCACATCACCAAAGCCGCCTACGTTTTCAGGAATGATCCCCATGATTTGAGGGGGGACACGGTGCGCAGCTAACATATCATCACGACTCACATTCTTGATATTCAGAAACTCATCTTTTGCTGCTGCTTCCGACAAAGGGATAGTTTGAATACCGTCTTTCTTTCCCCCTGGTGCATACAAAAATAAATTACGGAAATTCCCTGGTCCTTTACTGCTTTTGAGGGCTTCACGAATTTTATCAACATCATCGGTTTTCTGTGCTGCATCACTGATGTACAAGATATAACCTGCGTGTGAACCATTCAGATAATATTTACGGCGAAACAGTGTTGATGCTTCATTGAGTAGCACGGATGGAATAGCGGCTAAGTATTCAGGCAGCCCGTAGATTTCTTGGTTAATATCAGGCTCAATTAGGTGATGCACTTTGCCAGTTTCAAATTCATAAGGCTTAGTATCATACCCCTGCTGTACAAACCAGTAGGTTTCTAAGTCTGCGCCTCGGCGTGTGAACTTAGCGGGGGTGTGTTTAAATGTTAATGCTTGCCCGAGTCGATTTTCTCGTAATTCTAAATAGCCATTGCCAAAGAGTAAAAAATCCAATCCCCAGCTATCAAAGGTTTGGCGGCTGAGGTATTTATTAGGAATGAATGTGCTTGTGAGAATATTACGTTTTACATAGATGGCACTACTGTGGTGAGGTGCAGCACGGAACGTCCGAGCAAGCCCATGAAAGCTAATCGGTGGCTCATAATAATTATCAATCTGCACACATTCTAAATAATCAAAAATCTCGCGCTTGTCTAACACCGGTATTGGGTCGCCAAAAGTGAACGCTTCCATTGATGCGTCATTGGTTGTCTGCGTCATATTCTGTGAATGACGTTTTTTATTTTTACGGCTCATTAAAATACCTCGACAATATTGTGATGGTTGCTGTTTTCACCGGTGATCGGTTCGTTATACAGAGCATGCATAGTTGCCCATGCTAAATCGGCATGGCTGGCTTCTTCACTGCGATCTGCTTCATACGTAGGGCGGTTGCCACTAGCGGTGGTTGCACGGCGAATAGCCATGAATGACTGGGTGATATCATTGCAACCGGCGTCATACTCAAGGCGATCATGACTAATCACGTCATACGCTTTGAGGACAAGGGCATTTTTTAAGGCTGGGTTATAAATAAATTCTTTCGCTGCGGGGAAAAATTCACGCACGTTTTGTAGGACTCCATGACCAATACCCGTAGAGTCGATGCCAATATATTGCACGTTGTAGCGTTCAGTTAGCTCTTTGATTGCATCGGATTGAGCGCGAAAATCCATGCCACGCCATTGATGGTGTTCAAGTATGCGAAATTTATCACCTTTGCGCATTGGCGGAGCGATAACTACACAGCCGGCACTATCCCCATTCTGGGTGCCTTTGGCGGGGTCGTAGCCAATCCAAACGGGGTGATAAGCATAAGGGCGTATCATCAATGGCTGAACGTCGTCCCAAATTTCCCAACTGTCCACCATGCATTTTTGCATTAACTGCAAGTTGAAAATGGACGCGATATCATCGACAAATTCACACATCAGTAAGTTTTCGAATTCATCGGGGCTGTACTCTAAATGCAGCTGGTCGATATCGAATAAGTTACAGCCGCCGCGCATGGCATCTTCAATGGTGACGATCTGCCGCCACTGCCCATCCCCACACATCATGCCGTTCACGAGAGTTTGATGATTGATATCAATCTCAACATGGTCAGCTTTACGACGCCCACGGTTAAATAATTTTCCTGACCAGAACGGATAAGCGCTATGGGTTAATGCGGATGGGGTTGAAAAGTAGGTTTGACGCCACTTCTTATGCATTGCCATGCCGGATGCGACTTTGCGTAATTCTTGAAATTTCGGTATCCAAAAGTATTCGTCAAGGTACAAGTTGCCGTGGTAGCTTTGTGCGGTACGGGCGTTAGTGCCGAGAAAATACAAGGTTGCGCCATTAGGCAAAACAATGGGGTCGCCTTTTAAGTCAACATCAACTTCACGCGCCATATCAATGATATAACCTTTGAATACATGCGCCTGAGCTTTACTTGCAGATAAAAATATTTGGTTTCGCCCAGTCGTGAGGGCATCCATAAAGGCTTCACGGGCAAAGAAGTAAGTCGCCCCAATTTGGCGTGATTTTAGGATGTTGCGAATGCGGTGTTTATGCCCTGCGCCGTACCAAACTTTCTGATACTCAAACATATTTTCACGAAAGATTTCTTCCAGTTTTTCAAGCTGTTCTTCGCTAAATAAATTCTTTTCAGGGGCGCGGCGCTCGCCTTTATTGCGATTGGCAAGTTTGGGATTTAAATCAACTTCATTACCGCCATTTTGGTATTTATGAATTTTGGCATGACGCTCAACTTGACGATAAAGTAAGTCGATTTCTTTAAAATCTTTACCCTCTTTATTTTCTTTGCTGAGTAGAGTACAAAGTCGCATTTCAAGCGTCATTTCTACGCGTTCAACGGGGGTGATCTCATCCCATTTATCACGTCGCTTCCAACTGTGAATGGTGGCGGATTTTTCGTTGAGCGCTTCGGCAATACGCGCAATCCTGTACCCTTTGAAGTACAGGTGCATGGCTCTTTTTCGTGGGTCAAAATCGTGTAATGTATTCATGCCGCCAGATTAATGACTCACACGAATTATCGCCTTGCCTCCGCATTGTGCCATTTCCCACACAATGGCAAATCATTGTTTCTTATCCCCCATCCCTGAAAACATAGGCTCATCTTTTTTACGATCATATACACACTCAATTGCCGGAGCCTGAGCAATGACAACAAAATCCAAGCCGGTGCGCCTTTGTGTTGAAGGGGCAACAACTGACGGTCGCAAGGTGCAGCGTCAATGGTTGACGGATATCGAACAAAATTATGACCCTAGCGTTTATGGCGCGCGAATCAATATGGAGCACTGGAATTATTCTTGGATGCCGCGATTCGGTGATGTGGAGTCGGTTTATACCGAGGAAATCAGTGAGGGTGCATTAGCAGGAAAATTAGCGCTGTATGGCGTTTTAAAGCCAACGCCAGAACTGATTGAAATGAACAAAAAACGCCAAAAGGTTTACACCTCTGTCGAAATTAACCCGAATTTCTCGGATATGGGCAGCGCGTATCTTGTGGGGTTAGCGGTGACTGATAACCCAGCTAGCCTTGGTACTAGCATGCTTGAATTTAGCGCTGGGGCTGATAAGGCGAATAATCTTTCTGACCGTAAGCAGGATAAAGATAACCTCTTTACGGCAGCGGAAGAAACGGTAATTGAATTTTCAGAAGTGGAAGAAACGCCTGAAAAAACAAGTCCAAGTCTAAAAGAACGTGTTTTTGCCATGCTTAGCCGTGCGCAGAAACGCAATGACGCGGAGCTTGACGATATTCATCAAGCCGTTGAACTGTGCGCGAAAGAGCAAACAGAAGCGGCACAAAAGCTTGCAACATTAGAGCGCGAAGTAAAAGCTCTCTCCGCAGTCAAGCAGCAAAATGAAACCCTGCGCAGTGAGTTGGAGCAACTCAAAACTGATTTAAGCCAGCAAGACAATAACACGCATCGCCCAATCTCTTTCGGCGGTGCTGGCACAAATACCGAAAACCTGACGGATTGCTAAACGGGAACAATAATGAGAAAAGAAACAAAAGTTAAATTTAACGGTTACATGACCCGCCTTGGTGAGATTTACGGTGTTCAGCCACAAGAGTTTGCAGCATCGAAAGTGGAAATTACTCCATCCGCGGCTCAAAAACTGGAAACCAAAATTCAGTTAAGCGCCGTCTTTCTGACCAAAATTAATATTGTGCCAGTGAAAGACCAAGTGGGCGAAAAAATCGGCATCGGTATTGGCTCAACTGTGGCAGGCACGACGGATACCACCAAGCAAGACCGTGAGCCGACAGATCCAACACAATTAGCCAAGCAAGGCTATCACTGCCGCCAAACGAATTTTGATACTGCTATCCGTTACGAAAAATTGGATATGTGGGCAATGTTTGAAGATTTCCAACGCCGTATCCGCGATGCCATTATTCAGCGCCAAGCCCTTGACCGCATCATGATTGGTTTTAATGGCACGAGCCGCGCGGCAACGTCAGACCGTAAAGTTAACAAGTTACTACAGGACGTTAATGTCGGTTGGTTACATAAAATCCGCCTTGAAGCCCCTGATCATGTTTTGGGTTCATCCACGGATAAAGACACCAACAAAATTACGCCTGAGCCAATCAAAGTGGGGATTGGTGAAGATTATGAGAACCTTGATGCGCTGGTTATGCAAGCCGTCGACCACGCCATTTCCGAAGTGTATGCCGATGATACTGATTTAGTGGTTATCTGTGGTCGCTCATTATTAGCGGATAAATATTTCCCAATCGTCAACCGTGACCAAGCCAATACAGAGGCTTTAGCTGCTGATGTGATTATCAGCCAAAAACGCCTCGGTGGTTTGCCAGCTGTGCGTGTGCCTTATTTCCCCAAAAATGGAATGCTTATCACGCGATTAGATAATTTATCTATTTACTGGCAAATCGAATCACGCCGTCGTCAAGTGGTTGATAACGCTAAACGTGACCGCATCGAAAACTACGAGTCAGTGAATGAAGATTACATTATTGAAGATTATGACTGCGTAGCGCTAATTGAAAACATCGAACTTACCAAAGGTAAGCAAGAGCCTGATGCACCAGCGGGTGATGATGCTGAGCAGAAAGCAAAAATGTTAGCGACAGCAGAAGAAAATACTGCGCTTAAAGCTGAGCTTGATGCTCTAAAAAAAGAGCTTGAGCAGAAAGAAAAAGCAGGGAAATAAGGGGTAAGTCGTGAACCCGTGGGAAAAAAAGCGCATGCAGGTGGAAGCAAAGAACGTCGGAGCGTATGGCGTTCTTGCTGACCCATCAGCAGCAACACAAGTTAAATTGATGTTGAGGCAGCACATGCGTGATTTGAGCAAAATTCAATCATTTGAGCGTAAAGCGGCATATAAGCGAAAAGCTTTGCCGTTGTATGAAACGTGGGTCACTGAAACGCTAAAAGGCAATTCAGGGGCGCAAGATGATGTATTGATGTATCTCATGTTGTGGTGTTTTGATGCGGGTGTGTATGAGCAAGGACTTGATATTGCTGAATATGCACTCAAGCACAATCTCACTATGCCGTCAGGTCAATCGCGCACAACAGGGTGCGCTATTGCCGAGGAAATGGGAGATAGAGCTAAAGAATCATACACCGCGAAGAATCCAATCCCACTGGATATCTTACAGCGCACAATGTCATTGATTGAGCATGAAGACATGCCAGATAAAGTGCGGGGTGAGTTACACAAATGGTTGGGTTATAGCTTACGGGATAATGACTTACCTCAGCCTGCACTTTGCGAATTAATGCGAGCGCTTGAGCTTAATGAGCGCTGCGGCGTGAAAAAAGACATTAGCAATATTGAAAAGTTTTTGTCTGCGAAAAACAGCGCAGACAGTTAAAGAACGTGCCAACGCGCAAGGCGGCGCGAGACTAGAAACTGGTTTTCGACATCTCGCCCACCGCCTACCTATTGAGGTGAGTTATGGATTTTGTTTCACCAGAACAGGTAAAAGAAAAAAATGAAGTATTAAAAAGTGATGATTTCTTTCCTGCCATCAATACCGCCGATTTTCGCGAACAAATGCGCGTAGATGGAACGGTCACACCACATCGTCTAATCAACAGCTTAAAAAATGCCATTATCGAAACCAATCGAGAGTTGTTGGAATGGAAAACGAAAGAAATTGGTTTCGGTTATCAGTCGCTTGAGAGTGTGCCTGCCAATAAAATTCATGAGGGAGAATCCTCAGAATCTGAGCTTGTTTATCTTTATCGCCGCGCGGTGTTTTGTAGTGCAAAAGCCAATATCACTGAGCGATATCGTGATATTGATACCACGCCTAGTGGTAATAAAAAAGCTGATGCGCTTGAACCAAATATTGATGATTTGCAACGTGATGCGTTATGGGCAATTCAGCGAATCAAGGGCGCAACACATAACATTGTTGAGCTGATATGAAGATTAGAACAATTCAAGGTGACACCGTTGACGCTATTTGTTGGCGATTTTACGGAAGAACGATGGGAATGACTGAAGCGGTTCTGTTAGCAAATCCTAACTTAGCAGAGCATGGTGCTGTTGTTCCCGCTGGAATATTAATTGATATGCCAGAAGTGACGTCAGAGCCAACGCGACCACTTTTACAGTTATGGGATTAAGTACATGTTTGATAAAGATCCGAATAGTTTCGGTCTGGTTCAGTGGTTGATGCTGCTCTTCATTTCCGCATGGGGAGGCGCTGTGAGATATATCATTGATATACGAAAAAATAATACCGCATGGAGCTGGGTAAATGCCTTAATGCAAGTTGTTGTGTCAGGGTTTGCTGGGCTTCTTGGTGGTCTTGGTGCTATCGAATCAGGAGCATCAGAATACATGATCATGATTTCATCGGGTGTTGCAGGCGCGATGGGAACTATGGCTTTAGATTTTTTCTGGTTGAAGTATACAGGGGTAAAGAGTGACAAAATTAAGTGAGCATTTCAATAGTGCAGAGTTTGCCTGTAAAGATGGGTGTGGCGCATCAGACGTTGATGCTGAGTTGGTTGGCGTGCTTGAGGATGTGAGAGCGCACTTTAACAAGCCGGTTTATGTTGTCAGTGGTCGTCGTTGTGCGAAGCATAATAAAGCCGTTGGTGGCGCTGAGCATTCTCAGCATCTTTTAGGTACGGCAGGGGATATCAAAGTAAAAGACGTTACACCGAAAGCCGTCGCTGATTATTTGGAGTCAAAATATCCGAGTAAATATGGTGTCGGACGCTACAAAACATTCACTCACATTGATGTTCGTAAAAATAAAGCACGCTGGGGAAGTAACTCATAATATGAAAAAGAGAGTGATTGGTTTTGTGGTCTTACTTGGTATAGCGTTAATTATCGCTGTGTTGGGCATGAAAAAAATAGATAAGCTGAATACTCAAATTGGTGGACTGCAAGAAGAAAATACGCAGTTAAAAACTGACGTAAGCAATCAATCTAAGGTTATTGCTGACCAATCACTTTCTTTTCATCGTGCAAATCAAATCAGTAGCGCAGCTTACCGGAACGGAATTATCCAACGTGCGAGCGCAGAGGAAAGAAAAATTGAATATAAAACCATCCTTAAAAAAGAGCCGAGCTGTGATCTGCCTGTTCCTAGGTTTATTTCTGACCGGTTGCTCAGTAACGCGTACCGTTTACGTGCCATCGCCATGCACACCAATACCGAAAACGCTAACGCAGCCAGTACCGCCATCACTACCGGACGGATTTTAACCTATTGCGATTTGGCATTGTGGGTTGATCCGCTACTTACCGATTTAGAGCAAGCAAATACCCAGCTTATGGCGATTGAGAAATTCGACGAGGAACGTGAGCATGAAAAAGTTAACTAGCTTGCGGGACTACTTAGATAGCAAAATCCCATTTCTTCACAAAAACCCAGAAAAGCTCTACATGTTTGTTGAGAATGGACGCATTATTTCGACAATAGCGACAACGCCAAGTTTTGAATATGAATATACGGCGAATATCATTATTGAGGGCTATAAAGGTGATCAGAATGTTTTGATTGCAGTCGTGAATGATTGGCTGGTAAAGCATCAACATGATATTTCAGCGAATCCAACCAAGCGATATCAAGATTTTAAGTTTGAAGCTGTTATTTTAGATAATGAAACCGCGGATATTAGTATCGACCTAAATCTTACAGAGCGAGTGCTAGCCATCGATAACGAGGGCAAATGGGTTGTTGAGTCTATTTCTGAGCCGGCAAATCCATTCGATGAATGGAAAACAGAGCGATGAGTGACGATACATTACGTAAGCTTGATAGCGAGTTAGGCGCTTTAATCAGCCGTATGTCTGCAAATCAGCGCCGACAGCTGGCTAAAGAAATCACGCGTGACTTGCGCCGATCTCAAATAAAGCGCATCCAGCAACAAAAAAATCCAGACGGTAGTGCGTACACAAAAAGAAAAGCCAGCTTTGTCACGGTGCAGCGTGAAATTCAATTCATGTGGCGAGGTCAGAAGCGTACATTGCGTAATTGGCGTGGAAACTCAAAGACGATTACAGGACAAGATGCGGATAAAAAATCCCAGCGCTCATTTCGTAAATCGGATATTCAGCGCTATATCAGCGTCAAAAAAGACAAAATCAGTACAGAGCGAAAAACTAAGCAAACTCGCATGTTTAAAAAACTGGCAACCGCCCGTTTTTTGCGGATGTATAACAGCGATAAAGAAGCCGTTATTTACTTTTTACCCTCCGCGGGAAATATTGCTGGTGTGCATCAATTTGGATTAACAGAACGAATTGGACGAGCGCAAATTACCTATCCTTCACGTCAATTACTTGGGCTTACGCCGCAAGAAGTCACTCACATCGAAAACCAAATTATTGATTTTCTGACACGATAATTTGTGCCACTAATCAAACAAACCACACTTACTGAACACTTGCGCCATTAATGGCAGGCTTAAGAAAATGAATTTCTTGAGGTTGCTATGAGTAAATACATCCCCTTTATTCCTGCTTTAGTCGTTATTCTTTACTCTCTGATTGCCTTTTTTGATAACACTGCTGGAAGTTTTATTGCTGTACTCATATTGAATACGGTGATTTCTTTTTATGCCTTCTGGTTATTAATGAACTATCTGCCATTTCTAGGGAGCCAAACGAAGCCCTATAAATTAGACGGTTTCCCTCTGAGTCTTGTCCCTATGGATAACGCCGTTTATCGCTATGTCAATGCATTAAATTTACTTGCTTTGCTAGCTTTAACGCTTATTGGTCAATGGTTTTTAGTCCCGTTATTTACCTGTTTAGGCTGCTGGCAACACTTAGTTCGCCAATTGCTTTTAAATGCCATTTCACAAGAGAAATAACGCGCTATGTCCGCTGATATTTATCGCTTAATCCGAAATCTGATCCGTATTGGTGTTGTCACCGCCGTTGATGCAAAGAAAGGGTGCCGCGTAAAAACAGGCGACTTAGAAACGGGATGGCTTAACTGGATAACATTGCGTGCCGGCAGCACGCGCACAATGAATGCGCCGAGCATTGGTGAGCAAGTGATTATCTTAGCCATCGGTGGTGAGTTAACGACGGCATTTGTATTAACGGGTATTTTCTCTAATGAGCATTTGGAGCCTACTGATTCATTGACGGCAGACCATCGCACCTATTCCGACGGCGCAGTTATTGAATATGAGCCAGCCACGGGCGCGTTGAAAGCGACTGGTATCACAACCGCACACATTGAAGCCAGTGAGCAAGTTAGCGCGATAACGCAAGTGGTTATCGTTGATGCCGCTAAGCAAATCAATCTCAATACTCCAAATGTTATTTGCTCGGATAATTTAACGTGCGCTACGTTGAACGTAACCAAGGGCGGAGAAATGACCGGTGATATTACGCATAAAGGTGGCAAGTTTTCATCAAATGGCATTGTTGTTGATGAGCATAATCACGGTGGTGTTGAGCGCGGCGGTAGCAGAACGGATGGTCCAAAATGAAATATCAGGGTATGAGTCGAATCGACGGCACGGCGATTTCAGATATTGAGCATATCCGCCAGTCAGTCAGGGATATTTTGATCACGCCTATTGGCTCGCGTGTCATTCGTCGTACCTATGGCTCATTACTATCAGAGTTAATTGATCAGCCGCAAAACCCAGCATTGAAACTGCAATTGATGTCAGCCTGCTATACCGCATTGATGAAGTGGGAACCGCGTATTTTATTAACCCGCATCGGGTTAAGTAGTACAGAAGCCGCAAAGCTAATAATTGATGTCGAAGCAATTGAGCAAGACTCAAATCAGCCAATTAACTTTTCTGTCGATGTGGGGCGATGATGGCAAACAGTATTGATATAAGTTTATTACCGGCACCGGATGTTATTGAAGTGCTCGATGTTGAAGTGATATTTGCTGAGCGAAAAGCGGCATTAATTGCCGCTATGCCACCGGAGCAACGTGAAGTAGTCGCCAGAACGTTAGAGTTTGAGTCAGAGCCGCTAACAAAACTACTGCAAGAGAACAGCTACCGTGAGTTGATTTTACGCCAGCGTGTGAATGAAGCAGCCCGCGCAAGTATGGTGGCTTTCGCTACGGGAGCAGACCTTGATCAGCTTGCAGCTAATAACGGCGTGAAAAGATTGGTCCTATTTAAAGGGGATGAAACAGCAATCCCACCCATTCCGCCAGTTTATGAGTCTGATTCTGATTTGAGAATGCGCATCCCAGAAGCCTTTGAGGGATTGAGTGTTGCGGGTCCGGTTGGGAGTTATGCCTACCACGCTCGCAGTGCAGATGGTCGCGTTGCTGATGCCTCAGTGATTAGTCCATCCCCCGCTTGTGTGACAGTGACGGTTTTGTCGCGGGAGGGTAATGGTGTCGCGCCGGCGGATTTAATTGAAATCGTTGATGTAGCTTTAAATGATGAAGATGTGCGCCCTGTTGCTGATCGAGTGACCGTGCAGTCTGCTGAAATTGTTGATTATGAAATCGTCGCGAAAATTTATTGTTATCCATCCCCTGAATACGAGCCGATTATGGAAGCGGCAGAAGCACAACTAAAACACTATACCAACCAACAGCACCGGTTAGGGCGCGATATTGTGTTGAGCGCGATTTATGCCGCTTTGCATGTTCAAGGTGTGCAACGTGTTGAGCTGATTTCACCAAAGGCAGATATCAAACTCGATAAGACGCAAGCCAGTTTTTGTACTGGCATAAATGTTGAGCTGGGTGGCTCGGATGAATAGCCGTTTACTGCCAGTTGGGTCGTCAGCCTTAGAGCTTGCCGCTGGGAAGGCTTTAGCTGAAATAGAACGGGTGCCGATCCCCATTCGTATTCTCTGGAATCCTGATAAATGTCCGGTGCATTTGCTGCCGTATCTGGCATGGGCATTCAGTGTTGACCGGTGGGATAAAAACTGGACAGAGAAAGCCAAGCGCGACGCGATTAAGGCGGCAATGTTTATTCATAAACACAAAGGCACAATCGGCGCTCTACGCCGTGTTGTTGAGCCATTGGGTTATTTGATCCGTGTGATTGAGTGGTGGAAAACCAACGAAACCGCCGGCACTTTTCGCCTAGATATCGGAGTGCTGGAAACTGGTATTACTGAGGAAATGTATCGAGAGCTAGAAGCGCTTATTTTCGATGCAAAGCCAGCAAGCCGGCACCTCGTCGGGCTAACTATTCAGCTTGAAACCAAAGGCAATATTTTTTGTGCAGCGGCGAGTTATGGCGGGGATGAACTGACGGTTTATCCATACACGCCAGATGTAATTAGTGTTGGCGGCGTTATTTCCACAGGGGCAGCAGTCCATGTTATTGATGAAATGAGGGTTACTCTCCAATGAAATATTTTGCATTGCTCACTACCTATGGTGAGAAAGTGCTTGCAGAGGCGACAGCCCTCGGCACAAAAATTGAATTGACACATATGTCAGTTGGTGATGGTGGCGGCTCATTGCCGGCACCGGATACCAAGCAAACGAAACTCATTAATGAACGCCGTAAGGCGGCGATTAATACCTTGTTCATTGACCCGTTAAACCCGAATCAAATCATTGCAGAACAGGTTATTCCTGAGAATGAGGGCGGTTGGTGGATCCGTGAAATTGGGCTATTTGATAAATCAGGTGCATTGGTTGCTGTTGCAAACTGCCCAGAAACTTATAAGCCGCTTTTAGTCGAGGGGTCGGGGCGTACTCAAACCATTCGCGTTGTTCTTATTGTCAGCCATACCGAATCTGTCACGCTTAAAATTGATCCGACAGTAGTATTAGCAACACGTAAGTATGTTGATGATGCTATTGAAGTTTTAGATAAAAGAATCAAGGCGTTGACAGCGAAAGATGTTGGGGCAGTGCCGGCGACTGATGTTGTTCAAAGTACAGGGCAATCAACAAATCAGGTCATGAGCCAAAAGGCGTCGACTACCGCGATAGCAGATGCGAAAAAAGCAGGAACGGATGCGCAGAGTACAGCAAACTCCGCCGTCAGTGCGGCAAAAAATGCACAATCTACAGCAGATAGTGCAAACACTAATGCTAACAACAGAGTGCCATCATCTAGTATTGTTCAAATCACAGGGCAATCAACCAGTCAGATCATGAGCCAAAAGGCTGTTACTGACGCTGTAGCGAGCGCAAAAAAAGCGGGAACAGATGCACAGACTACGGCTAACTCAGCCGTCAGTGCTGCAAGTGCTGCTCAATCTACGGCTAATACTGCAAAATCCGCGGCAGATAGTGCAAACACCAATGCCAACAACAGAGTGCCATCATCTAGCATTGTTCAGACTACAGGGCAATCAACGTCTCAGATCATGAGTCAGAAGGCTGTTACTGAGGCATTACAAAGTGCAGTTAATCTCAATACTATCTACCCTGTCGGTATTGTTGTGTGGTTTGCTCAAAATAAAAATCCCAACACGCTATTTCCTAACACTAAATGGCAGTATATCGGTGAAAATAAAACTATACGCTTAGCTAAAGCGGATGGCAGTAATATTCTTCAATCGGGTGGTAAAGATAGCATTACGCTTGTGGCTGGACAATTGCCTGTGCATGCTCATAGTTTCAGTGCGACGACCAGTTCAGCCGGTGGGCATAATCATAATCGAGGCTCGATGGAGATTGATGGTCAGTTTGCAGCTGTAAGGCGAGGCGGTAATCAGAATAACACTCTTTCAGGGGCGTTTACTGCACGAACAAACTGGAATGCAGGTACCAGTTATGGTGGGGGGGATGATGCAGGCGGATTATGGACATTTAAAGGGTCTAGTGGTTGGTCAGGGGTAACATCTGATAGCGGTGTTCATACCCATACAATTTCAGGCACCACTGGTAATGCTGGCTCAGGTTCAGCTATCGATATCACGAACGCCTTTATCACTCTAATGGGTTGGTACCGCATCTCTTAAGGATTGTAAATGGAAACAATTAAACTCTATCACTATGATAATTTTACCGGTGAATTTCAGAATGCTACGGAGCCTTACGACGGGTCTGAAATTCCGCCATTTTCGACAGAAAAGAAGCCGTTAAAAGATAAGCTTGGGTATGCATGTGTCTTTAAAGATAATAAGTGGGTATACATTGAGGATCATCGAGGCGGAGAATATTACAGCACATTGAATGCATCTCTGTTTGTGATTAATGAATTAGGTGCATTGCCTGAAAATGTCACGGCTATTAAGCCAAATAGCTGGGATGATGTGTGGGATGGTAATCAATGGATACCAAAGCCGCCACCATCAAAAGAAGAGCTTATTGCTGACGCGGAGCAGAAAAAGCAATTACTTGCTGATGGAGCTGAAAAAAATATCACGATTTTAGAGCGTAAAGTACGCTTAGGCATGGCAACAGATGAAGAAAAAGATTTATTGATCGCATGGGAAATCTACAGCGTCAAGGTTGCAGATGTAGACACGTCACAAGCCCCAGATATTGATTGGGGTGTTAAGCCAGAATAATTATTACAAGCCCCATATGGGGCTTTGTTTCATTTCTCACACAATCCCCATTCCGTGCATTTCACTTATCCCACATCCAGAATTGAACTATTGCAAAATAGAGGACGCTAGTAATGGCTCAAGATTATCACCACGGCGTGCGAGTCGTCGAACTGAACGAGGGTACGCGCCCTATCCGCACCATTAATACAGCTATCGCCGGCATGGTTTGTACTGCCGATGATGCTGATGCCAAATATTTTCCACTCAATACACCGGTTTTAATTACTGATGTGATGGATGCTGCGGGAAAAGCAGGAGATACCGGAACGTTAGCCCGTGCGTTAGAAGCAATCGGAAATCAATCAAAGCCGGTGACGGTTGTTGTCCGTGTTGAGCAAGGTGAAACCGAAGCGGAAACCACATCAAATATTATTGGCGGGTCAACAGCGGAAGGACGCAAAACAGGCTTGCAAGCGTTAACCGTCGCGCAAAGCCGTGTGGGTGTGAAGCCGCGCATTATTGCTGTGCCGGGTCATGACACACAAGCCGTTTCAGCATCACTGGCGGGCATCGCTCAAAAGATGCGAGCTATGGCATATATCAGCGCTTATGGCTGTAAGACGGTATCAGAGGCAATTGAGTATCGTCAGAATTTTAGCCAGCGCGAACTTATGTTGATTTACCCAGAATTTCAAGGCTGGGACACAGTCGCTAATGCAGAAAGTAATATCTATGCAACGGCAACGGCATTGGGGTTACGTGCAAAAATCGACAATGAGATGGGCTGGCATAAAACGTTATCTAACGTAGGGGTCAATGGTGTCACGGGTATTTCTGCCGATGTGTCATGGGACTTGCAAGACCCAGCCACGGATGCGGGCTTACTTAACGAAAACGATATTACGACACTGATCCGTAATGATGGATTTAGATTCTGGGGGTCTCGCACTTGTTCCGATGATCCATTATTTGCCTTTGAATCTTACACGCGTACCGCACAAGTGCTGGCAGATACCATCGCAGAAGGGCAGGCATGGGCGGTTGACAAGCCACTGACACCAACGCTAGTGAAAGACATTATCGACGGTATCAACGCGAAATTACGCGCCATGACAAACCAAGGGTATTTGTTGGGTGGTGAGTGTTGGTTTGATGAAAAAATCAACGTAAAAGAAGAGTTGAAGAGTGGCAAAGCCTATCTTGATTATGACTATACGCCAGTTGCACCACTCGAAAACTTATTGTTGCGCCAGCGGATCACTGATCGCTATTTGTTAGATTTCAGCTCAAAAATTAAGGGGTAGTCATGGCGTTACCACGCAAGTTTAAACACATGAACATCTTTAATGATGGTCAAAATTACATGGGTATTGCCGAGGAAGTCACTTTACCCAAACTGACTCGTAAATTTGAAGCGTATCGCGGCGGCGGCATGAATGGCTCAGCTCAAATTGATATGGGGCTGGATGATGGCGCGTTGGATATGGAGATTACTCTTGGCGGGATGGAGGCTCAAATCTACCGCCAGTGGGGAATTGAAACTATTGACGGTGTTCAACTGCGATTTAATGGGTCAATCCAACGTGATGATATTGGGGAAGTCCACGCAGTTGAAATCGTCGTGCGTGGTCGATACAGCGAAATTGACGCCGGTAACGTGAAAGAGGGGGATAACTCTCAAACCAAACTGAGCGTAAAACCGACTTATTTCCGACTGGAAATGAACGGTGAAAAGCTGATTGAAATCGACATTATCAACATGATTGAGATCGTCGGTGGTGTTGACCGCATGGCGGCGCATCGTGAAGCATTAGGGCTATAAGGTAAAAGTAAATGACTGAACAAAAAGAAAATACTCACATCACCGTGACATTAGATGAACCGTTGACCCGTGGTGAAACGACGATCACTGAAATTATTGTGCGTAAACCTAATTCAGGTGCATTACGCGGTGTTCGTCTTGCGGCATTAATGGAAATGGATGTTGATTCAGCGATGTTGGTTTTACCTCGCGTCACGGCACCGGCACTAACCAAGCCTGAACTTATCCTCATGAATCCAGCAGACATGCTGAATTTGACCAAGGAGTTAGTGCTTTTTTTGCTACCGAAATCGGTGACTTCCGATTTCCAGAACGACTAACCGTTGATGATTTGGTGGCAGATATTGCCACCATTTTTCACTGGTCGCCGGCAGTAACCGAAAATTATTCTTTGACTGAATTATTAGAATGGCGTTATCACGCCCTTAAACGTAGCGGTGTTGAAGATGAGTAAAGATTTACGTTTACAGGTGATTTTAAGTGCCGTTGATAAATTCACAAAGCCACTACGCGGCGCTCAAGATTCCAATAAAAAACTGGCGGAAACTCTCCGCCGGTCTCGCCAAGAATTAAAAGAACTCAACAATCAAGCTCAGCAAATTGATGGCTTTAAGAAAACAAAGCAATCCCTTGATGCTGCAAATAATGCTTATCAAAAAACCACCGAAAAGGTGAGCCAGCTTTCGCGCGAATTATCCTCAGTACAAAACCCAACAAAGGCGCAGTCCAGAGAATTTGAACGTGCCAAGTCTGCCGCTGCTAAGCTAAAAATGGAAGCGGGAACGTTAAGCGTATCGCTACAGCGACAACGAGAAGCGCTGAAAAATAGCGGCATATCGACCCGCCAGTTAAGTCAGGCTCAAACCAGACTCAATAGTGATATTTCCTCGGCTAATCAACGATTGCAGCAACAAGAGCAGCAATTAAAACGTGTCGCCAATCAAGAGCGGCGTATGTCGGCGGCGAAAGATGGCTATCAAAGAACCATGGACGTTCGAAACAAAATGGCTGGAGCTGGTGCCAGCATGACAGCCGCAGGGGTTGGGATTGGTTATGCGGCAAAAAAAGTCTTAGTACCAGGCTATGACTTTGAAATCGGCATGTCGAAAGTACAAGCTTTGACTCGTTTGGATAAAAACTCAGACGATTACAAGATGCTGAGAGAGCAGGCGCGTGATCTGGGTGCAACGACGGCATTTACGGCGAATGAAGTCGCACAAGGGCAAGCGTTCTATGCGATGGCTGGTTTTAAACCTGAGCAAATTAAAAATGCGATGAAAGGCACATTATCAATGTCACTCGCCGGAGACATTGATTTAGCCACTACGGCGGATATTGGCTCTAATATTTTAACCGGCTTTAAACTTAACTCGGATGAAATGAACCGTGTGAGCGACACGTTAGTCGCAACGTTTACACGCTCTAACGTCAACTTAAACATGCTCGGCGATACCATGAAATATGTTGCGCCAGTGGCGTCAGGGCTTGGTGTTGACTTAGAAACGGCAGCAGTTGCCGCCGGCAAGCTAGGTGATGCAGGTATTCAGGGCAGCATGGCGGGTACTGGTTTGCGATCTATTTTGGGGCGCTTGGCTGAGCCGCCAAAGCAAGCCGCCGAAGCTCTCACAAAGCTGGGTATCAAAACTAGAGATGCGAAAGGCAACTTACGTGAGTTACCCGTTATTCTTGCCGAGTTGGACAAGAAAACTAAAAAAATGGGTACTGCGCAGCGAGCAGGGTTGTTCAAGCATATAGCTGGCGAAGAGGCATTTTCTGCATTATCTGTACTTGTTGATCAGGCGGGTTCGGGTCAATTGCAGGCAATGATTGCAGAAATCAAAGCCGCAAAAGGTGAAGCCGAAAAAGTGGCTAAAACCATGACCGATAACCTTGACGGTGATTTGAAAAACCTCACGTCAGCGTATGAAGATGTCGGGATTCAAATCTTTGGTGGTGCCGATAGTCCATTGCGTGACATAGCTAAAAGCGTCACCGATATCATTTCAAGCTTTGGTGAATGGGCAAAGAAAAACCCTGAAATAGTTAAAACACTGACAATGATTACATTGGGGCTTGGTGCAGTTCTGGCGGTGGGCGGTGGCATATCTTTGATGATTGCTGCCATGATTGGTCCACTTGCGATGGCGAAGCTCAGCTTGTCAGTGTTAGGCATTAAAGGTAGTGGTTTCCTCTCGTTGCTGATTAAGCCAATTAAGCTGATTGGATCTGCGTTTATGATGTTGGGAAGGGCGTTATTAGCTAACCCGATTATCTTAATTATTACCGCCATTGCGGGTGCGGCTTATTTGATTTACAAGCATTGGGACAAGATAGGTCCCTATGTGAAAGGCGTGTGGAATTTAGTCGCAGGTATTTTTAAGGATGCCTTTGATGTCATTCAATCTTTCATTATGAAGTGGACGATTGAGCCAATCATCAAAGTGTGGGATGGAATAGTGCGTTATTCAAAAGCGCTATGGGATGGTGTGACGCAGATTTTTAATCAATTTTGGGAGGGGATTAAATCCTATGTCATGAACTGGACGTTAGTTGGTTTGGTTTATCAACATTGGGATAAAATTGTGTCTGTGACGTCGCGCATGTGGAAATTGATTAAAAAAACAATTTCAGATAAATGGAATGAGATTGTCGCTGATGTGACTGCATTGCCCGAACGTTTCAAGCAAATCGGTGGTGAAATTATCGATAGTTTGAAGAACGGTATTCTTGAAAAATGGGAGTCACTAAAATCTACATTTGCCGAAATTAAGCAGGCGGCGACAGATTTATTACCTGAATGGATGTTATCAGATGATGCCAAAGCTGCGAGATTGGCGACTCAGACAAGTGGTGCATCCGTTGCGGGTAAGTCACTTGCAGGGTTATTTGATAGTGGCGGTTATATTCCACGTGGTCAATTTGGCATTGTGGGTGAGTATGGTCCTGAGATTGTTAATGGTCCTGCGAATGTGACCAGTCGTAAAAGTACAGCGGCATTGGCTGCGGCAGCATTAACACTAGGGTCAATGTCGGCAGCGGCAGATAAGCCGATTCATCCCTATGCCCTGCCGGCTAAAAACTACGTTTCTACCCCAGTTAATATCACTCAAAATCGCAGTGAGTCTAGTCGATCCCCGATTGAAATTCATATTCATCCTACACCGAATCAATCAGCCGTGGATATTGGAAAAGAGGTTGCAAGGCAATTAGAAGAAGCGGAGCGAAGAAAGCAATCAAGGCGGTTAAGCCAGTATCAAGACAGTGGAGAATATTAATTATGGCAATGGCAGCACTAGGCGTATTTATTTTTCATTTGCGAACAACGCCCTATCAAATGATGCAGATTAATAAAAAATATCGATACGGATTTAATAACCGCGTCGGTAAGCGACCTGCATTCCAGTTTATTGGTCCTGATAGTGATGATATTTCGTTAAGTGGTTCGTTATTTCCATCATTAACTGGCGGTAAGTTATCGTTATTGGCTTTGGAGTTAATGGCAGATACTGGTAAGGCATGGTCTCTGATCGATGGAACCGGCACAATTTACGGGATGTTTGTCATTGAAGAAATCACACAATCAAAAAGTTACTTTTTTGATGATGGTGCCGCTAGACAAATAGATTTCACGTTGAAGTTGAAACGGACAGACGAGTCATTAAGTGAAATGTTTGGTGATTTGAGTAAGCAATTGAGTGATCTCCGTGGGGCATTGCCATTATGAGTATGTTTACGGGGGATGAATCGACACCGGCATTTGTGCTAGCTGCCGGTGGTGAAAATATCAATGCGCTAATCCAAGGGCGTTTAATGTCATTATCAATGACTGATAACCGAGGGTTTGAAGCCGATCAGCTTGATATTGAGCTGGATGATAGCGACGGGAAATTGGCATTGCCAAAGCGCGGGGAAACACTATCACTTCATTTGGGCTGGAAAAATGAGCCATTAATTTATAAAGGTACGTTCACGGTTGATGAAATTGAGCATAGCGGTGTACCTGATAAGTTGACTATTCGCGGACGTAGTGCTGATTTTCGTGACACGTTAAACGTCAAACGTGAGCAGTCATATCATCAAAAAACGCTGGGCGATATTGTGAGAACAATTGCGGAACGTAACAAGCTCAAGCCAGTGATAAATGAAAGGTTGGATAAAATAAAGTTAGCCCATATTGACCAAACGAATGAGTCAGATGGCTCATTTCTGACGAGAGTCGCTAAAACCGAGGGGGCAATTGTTGCCGTAAAAGATGGCAATTTATTATTCATGCGGCAGGGGGAGGGATTAACTGCGACAGGGCAGCGAATTCAAACGATGTTTATTACTCGTTCCGTCGGTGATGGACACCGTTTTTCTTTGGCTGATAGAGGGGCGTACACGGGAGTAATTGCAAACTGGTTAGACACTCGCGAGCCGAAAAAGAAAAAAGAAGTTGCAGTGAAGCGAAAGCGAAAAAACAACAATAAAACACCGGTGAAAAAAAATGAGCCAAAGGAAAAGCAAGGCGAATATTTAGCGGGGGAGCTGGGCAATGTACTGACGTTATCCCATACCTATGCGACTAAAGAAAATGCGGCAAGAGCTGCTAAGGCGCAGTGGGAAAAGATTCAACGCGGGGTTGCCTCGTTTTCTATTCAGCTTGCGCGAGGGCGTGCAGATTTATATCCAGAAATGCCGATAATAGTGAGTGGGTTTAAGCCTGAAATTGATAATGCTGAGTGGACATTAACGCGGGTTGTTCATTCACTTAATGATAGTGGGTATATGAGCGCATTAGAGCTTGAGGTAAAAGTTTCAGATCTCGATATGGCGGGAGAAGAAAATTAACACTGTATAAAATCACATGTTATACTGTATGCAATATTAACATCATGACGAAAGGTATATTATCATGATGAATTGTCCTCTTTGCGGTTACGCAGCTCATACCCGTAGTTCTCAGCAAGTCTCAAAAGAAACCAAAGAACGTTATAACCAGTGCCAGAATATTAATTGTGGTGCAACGTTTGTGAGTCATGAATCAGTATCAAGATTTGTGGTTAAACCTAAACTTGTAGAAGCTGTAAACCCTCACCCTAATAAATATCAGCAAGCCTCTTTGTCATTATAAAAAATATGCCCCTCAATGTGAGGGGCAATAATGATTAACCTGCATTGACTAATTCATTAAAGAATTCATCAAAACCTTTCTTGCCACTGTCATCAAATCTCAATTCATTAAACTGGTCAGTGAAAGAGCAGCTTTCATCTATCAGGTCATCAAGACTATTTATAGGAATATATTTTTTAGTGATCTCTAATGCCTGTGGCTTACTAATTGTTACTGTATATTCAGGGCTGCTACCCAATTTCTTTTTATCTGAAATGAGGTAGGAAGTAACAGTAACAGAATTGTTTGGGGTATTAATTAAGCTGCGATAAATCCCGTAAATCACCGCGCGTTTGGTTAATGTTTCTTTTAGGCTTTGGCTATCTTGCTCATACGCTGATGATGATAATCTGATCTTTAGTGGCGACTCGCTAATGATTTCAAGTGAGTTATTTTCTGGGTAAAAATCACTGAAATATTCCATTGCATCGCTTGCGGTTGCATAAGTGTGATTTTGTTTTGTACAGTCGTTTTTAGATGAAAGATAGCTCGCTGAAAACGCAAGATTTGAAAATGCGAATGATAGAAAAGTAAAAGTTAGAATGTTTTTGGTTGAACGTGACAGAAAGTTAGTCATTACATGCCCTCAATTAAATTGGACTTAAATTAGAGTCCGGTTTTGAAGATAAGTAAAGCCCCTCAAAAGAGGGGCTAATTGGTCAATAATGGTCGATGTGGACGGACAATGGACGGTGATTAGCATAAGGCTTTATATAACAATGCATTACGCTTATATAATGAACACCATCCCTGTCTTTATAGCCCCTTTTTAAGGGGCTTTTTTTTGTGTTAAATGGAACTATGTTAACTATAGTTGACAATGTGAGTGTGATAACTATAGTTAACAGATAGCGAGAAGGGAGGCTCTATGCTGACTGTACTAACGACAGATATTTTTAATAGATGGATGCATGACCTGAAAGATATTCGAGCAAAAACAAAAATACAGGTAAGAATTCGGCGTTTGAAGCAAGGCAATTTTGGTGATGTTGAATCAATAGGTGATGGTTTTTCTGAATTAAAAATACATGAAGGGAAAGGATATCGCGTTTATTTAAGAAAGATTGATAATACAATCGTATTGTTAATCAGCGGTGGTGATAAATCGACGCAGCAAAAAGATATCGACAAAGCCAAACAAATTTTTCGTGAAATTGAAGGTGATCTATGAATATTAAAATAAAAGAGTATGACATTGCTGAGCACTTAACGAACGAAGAAGAAATTCAGCTGTATCTTAATGAAATATTAGAAGAAGGCGATACGGCACTCATTCTTGCAGCATTAGGCGATATTGCGAGAGCGAGAAATATGACCCAATTAGCAAAGGAAGTAGGAATGAGCCGAGAAGGGCTATATAAGGCACTATCTGGTGAAGGTAACCCTGCATTTACCACTATCTTGAAGATAGTTCATTCACTAGGACTAAAGTTGCAATTTAAGAGCGCAAGATAACCCTCTTTTTTACTCTTCTATTACTATCAGTAATATTTTTATTACTGATATGTTGTCTATACATTCACTTTCCACGTACTATCTTCATTTCCAGCGATTATTCCGAACACTTGCAAAATAGATTTTCACACATCCAAAGAGGTCATATTGCGCCATGATCCAGAAACTTACTGCTCAAGATTATAAAAAAATGCCTTGGAAAAATGGGCAAGGATTTACGTTAGAACTCGCAAGAAGCCACGGGGAAGGGCTAGAAAATTTTGACTGGCGAGTGTCGATTGCAGACGTAAAATCCGCGGGCTCATTCTCTTTCTTCCCAAATAAACAGCGCATTATTGGCGTATTGGAAGGCACCGGGATTGTGTTGCAGATAGATAAAAACCTGCCAGTTTCTTTATTACAAAAGCAATTTCACGCCTTTAATGGTGAAAGTGATGTGTATGCCGAATTAATTAATGAAGCCATCCGCGATTTTAATTTGATTTACAACCCTGAAAAGTATTCAGCTCGGCTGCAATGGGTATCTTGTGAGTCAGCAAACTCGTGGATCAGTAATGGAAACTGTGTGCTGATTTTTAACTTACAGGGCAAGCTAGAGTTGCAGGTAGATGGGCAGCACTCAGTCTTAAATGATTTTGAAACCCTATTGGTCGAAAAATCAGGTACTCCTACGCAATATATTGCCTCTCCTGAGCATCATGGGGACTTTTGTGTGATTGAGTTATTCGAAAGATAACGCTGCAAAGCCATTTAAGTCATTTTAGAGTGATTTAACTCAGTCAAATCGCGACTATTTAGTTAGCGGATAATTCTGATAATTTCACTCTTTGGACAAAATTGTTATCAAATTCATAGATTGCTTATTTAATGGCTTTATTCTTATTGTGATTTTAAACAGAATCTTTAGGCTATATCTCCTAATCGTTATTAGAACGAGAATGGTTTATTAAAAACAGTAATATAATTTTTGTAGCAAGGAAAAAAAAGAAGATGAAAATGAAGGCGCTTGTTGCGGTCGCAGTTTCTGCGGTCATTATGACTGGCTGTAAGAGTATGGACACTGGGCTGATGACCAACTCTGGAATGCAATTATTCCAAGCTGCAACATTATCTGATGCAGATGTTAAAAAATTCAGTGATGACGCTTGTAAAGAGATGGATGCAGAAAACAAAATTGCTCCAGCTTCAAGCAAATATACTCAACGCTTAAACAAAATTGCTAAAGCACTGGGTAGTGAAGTTGACGGTACTCCGGTTAACTATAAAGTTTACATGACTAAAGATGTGAACGCATGGGCAATGGCAAATGGCTGTGTACGTGTATACAGCGGCCTGATGGACATCATGAACGACAACGAAGTTGAAGGCGTTCTGGGTCACGAAATGGGTCACGTTGCTTTAGGTCATACCCGTAAAGCAATGCAAGTTGCTTATGCAGCAGTTGCAGCACGTACTGCGGCAGCCGCATCAGGTAACGATGTTGCGACTCAATTAAGCTCTTCACAGTTAGGTGAGCTGGGTCAAAAACTGGTTAACTCTCAGTTCTCTCAACATCAAGAAAGCCAAGCGGATGATTTCTCTTATGATCTGCTGAAAAAACGTGGTGTGGATACTAAAGGCTTAGTGACTGGTTTTGACAAATTAGCAAAACTGGGTAGCAAAGAAACTAGCATGTTTGACTCTCACCCACCGTCAGATGAGCGTGCACAACATATCCGTGACCGTATCGCGGCAGATAAAAAATAATTTTTATCTTGAATGATATTAATGGGGAAGCTAAGGCTTCCCCATTTTTTATCTAACATCTGAGTTTTATATATAACCTGCATTTTATCTTAATTCTGGTGGTGAAAATAAAGTCACAAATCAGAACTTATCCAGTTGTACTCTTGTTCGACGCTGCATATCTTATTAAGAAAATACGATTAAGAATTTTTTTTATCATTGTTTTATTTGTGCTCGATAAGAGAGCAAGGAAAAAAGATGGAAAAAACACAGCGAGTTTCTCTACTGGCGAAAGGAATGGGAATGCTGTTGTCCGGTACTTGTCGTTTATTAACGGGTGTCCGTACACGTTGGGTCGGATGCCAACCGGCTATTACCCCCCGCATCTACTATGCTAACCACTCAAGTCACCTCGACGGGTTGGTTATCTGGTCAGGGCTGCCTCCTTTAATGCGCCATTTTGTTCACCCTGTTGCCGCGAAAGATTATTGGGATGGCACACCATTTCGTCGCTACCTCGTCAATAAAGTGTTTCGAGCCGTCTTGGTTGATAGAAAAGGGGACAAACCTGCAAAAGAGTCTGTCCTTGGGCCGCTAGAAGCGGTGCTTGCTGCAAACCATTCATTAATTTTATTTCCAGAGGGAACTCGAGGAGATGGCGAGGAACTGGGTAGCTTCAAAAGCGGAATTTATCATTTAGCAAAAAAATATCCCAATGTTGAAGTCGTCCCGGTGTATTTGGAAAATTTAAATCGCGTGCTACCGAAAGGAACAAAGCTCGTGGTTCCAGTTATCTGTTCAGCAACGGTTGGGAAGCCACTATCCCCACTGACTGAAGATGAAAATAAGGCGGATTTTTTGCAAAGAGCGAAAGTTGCACTTGAGGAGATGATGCCATGAGTCTTTGGGATCGTGAATTAGCACTGCTGTTATCCGGTGTCTTCGGTATTTTGATGGTCGCCAGCGTGATAGGCGGTATTCTGGCATACCGTTATTCAGGGGAAAAAAGTAACCCAACCATTGATAACTTAAATGCGCGTATTCGTGCTTGGTGGGTGATGTGCATCGTTTGCGTTTTGGCGGTGGTACTTGGGAATATCGGGGTCGTGATCCTGTTTGCATTGATCTCTTTCTTTGCATTAAGGGAATTTATTACGCTAGCACCGACTCGCCGTAGCGACCATGAAGCGCTATTTTGGTGTTTTTTCGTCTTCCTTCCTCTGCAATATGTGCTGGTTGGGATTGAGTGGTATGGGATGTTCTCGATTTTTGTACCCGTGTTTGTCTTCTTGTTTTTACCGACGCGAATCGCGTTGGCGGGGGATACTTACCACTTCCTCGAACGCACGGCGAAAATACAGTGGGGTATGTTGGTCACGGTATTCTGCTTGAGCCACGTACCGGCATTATTGATGCTGAATATTGAAGGTTACCAAGGGGAAAACGTTAAGTTGCTGCTGTTTTTAATTGTGGTCACGCAAATCTCTGATGTGCTGCAATATGTCTTTGGTAAGTTACTGGGTAAACACCCTATTGTGCCTAAGCTTAGCCCAAATAAAACCGTCGAAGGATTTATTGGCGGAATATTAACGTCAGTGTTAATTGGTATCTGTTTGTATTGGGTGACGCCATTTAGTTGGTGGGCCGCAGGGCTTATGTCATTGGCGATTACGTTAATGGGCTTTGTGGGCGGCCTGTGTATGTCTGCCATTAAACGCGATAGCGGGATCAAAGATTTTGGTGCCATTATTGAAGGACATGGTGGAATGTTAGATAGAATTGATTCCCTATGTTTTGCCGCACCAATTTTCTTCCACCTAACGCGTTATTTTTATACCTAATAGCCTGTTATAAATAGATTTTTCTATTTTTCAATAACCGCAAAAGCACCGTAGGGTGCTTTTTTTATGGGAAAATGCTCTGCATCTTGCAATGATGGGGTCGTGCTGAGATTAACATGGTATCATCGAGACTTAATTTGTACTTCGAAGTAAGATGATTACGTTGAGTGGGTTAGTTTTCGTCATTTGAGCTAAAATTATGTAATCGAGATCACAAGAAAACATAAAAGTCGGCGGGAAAACCCATGCATAATCCTTGCTTTGTCGTATTATTCCAGCTATTGAATCAATTCAGCAAAATTATTGGCTGAGTTTTAGCGGTTAATCCGTCAGCAACTTGTAGTGAATATCAGAGCAGTGCGGTGGTTTTTTCATAGATTTGCAATTTATGTTCATTAATCAGAGGTCATCATGGTCAAGCAGATTAAAAGAATTGGAGTGTTAACGAGCGGTGGAGATGCACCGGGTATGAACGCGGCGATCCGCGGCGTAGTACGTGCAGCTCTCGCAGAAGGTTTAGAAGTGATGGGTATTTTTGATGGATACCTCGGCCTTTATGAAAACCGTATGAAGCAATTAGACCGTTATAGCGTTTCGGACATGATCAACCGTGGCGGTACATTCTTAGGCTCTGCGCGCTTCCCTCAATTCCGTGATGAAAAAGTCCGCGCAGTGGCGGTTGAAAACCTGAAGAAAAACCACATCGATGCATTGGTTGTTATTGGTGGTGACGGTTCTTACCTTGGTGCTAAATGCCTGACTGAACTAGGTTTTCCATGCATTGGCTTACCAGGCACGATTGATAACGACGTTGCTGGAACAGACTACACCATCGGTTATTTCACTGCGTTAGAAACTGTGGTTGAAGCAATTGACCGCTTACGTGATACATCGACTTCTCACAAACGTATCTCTATCGTTGAAGTGATGGGGCGTTATTGTGGCGATCTCACCCTCTCTGCGGCAATTGCAGGTGGCTGTGAGTTTTTAGTTCTGCCAGAACAAGAAATGCCATTTAACCGTGAGGAGTTACTGTCAGAAATCAAACGTGGGATTGAAAAAGGCAAGCGCCATGCGATTGTCGCGATCACCGAGCACGTTTGCGATGTGGATGAGTTAGCAAAATACATTGAAGCAGAAACTCATCATGAAACTCGTGCAACTGTATTAGGTCACATTCAGCGCGGTGGTTCTCCAGTGGCTTATGACCGTATTTTGGCTTCTCGCATGGGTGCATATTCTATCCAACTGCTGCTTGAAGGCTACGGCGGGCGTTGTGTGGGGATCCAAAATGAAAAATTAGTTCACCATGATATTGTTGATGCGGTCATGAACATGAAACGCGTCTTCAAGAAAGATTGGCTGGAAACAGCGAAAAAACTGTACTAATTTCTCACCTCTATTATTGCAAATCTCACCGGTATGGTTGGCATTATGCTGACCATATCGGCGAAGATTGCCCTTGTTCCCCTCGATATTCCTCTTATTTATAAGATTTACCTTTTCGGTATTTCCCGTTGCCGTGGGTATCTGTCAGCCTGATTCCGTATTCAATTAATGGAGAAAAGGATGATGGTACGTTTCTGGCAAAGTTCACGCTATCCCATAGCGGCATTTTCTTTATTGTTATTAACTGCGGGAGCATGGGCGAAAGATATCCAAATTTTAAATGTCTCTTATGACCCGACTCGCGAATTTTACCGCCAATATAATCAAGAGTTTGGTGATTATTGGAAAGCAAAAACGGGGGATACAGTGACGGTGCGCCAGTCTCATGGCGGTTCCGGTAAACAAGCCACTTCGGTGATTAACGGATTAGAGGCTGATGTGGTGACGCTAGCCTTGGCATATGATGTGGATGCGATTGCACAAAGCGGCAAAATTAATCCGGGCTGGCTGAAAAAGCTCCCTGATAACTCCGCGCCTTATACTTCAACTATTGTCTTTTTAGTGCGTAAAGATAACCCGAAAAATATCCATGATTGGAATGATTTGATTCGAAAAGACGTTTCGGTTGTGACGCCGAACCCGAAAACATCCGGAGGCGCACGCTGGAATTATTTGGCGGCATGGGGATATGGATTAGAAAAAAATCAGAATGACCCAGAGAAGGCAAAACAGTTTGTGAAGCAGCTTTATCAAAATGTTGAAGTGCTAGACTCTGGGGCGAGAGGGGCAACCAACAGCTTTGTAGAGCGTGGAATCGGCGATGTACTGATTGCGTGGGAAAATGAAGCGTTGTTAGCCATTAATGAGTTAGGTGCGAAGGGGGATTTTGAAATTATTACCCCGAGTATTTCCATTTTGGCAGAGCCAACCGTTGCTGTTGTCGATAAAACAGTGGATAAGCGAGATCATCGTGAAGTGGCACAAGCCTATCTGGAATTTTTGTATTCACCTAAAGGGCAAGAAATTGCCGCAAAAAACTATTATCGTCCGCGAGATGCTCAAGTAGCCAAAGAATATCAAAACCAGTTTCCACAATTGAAATTGCTCACCGTGGATGAGAATTTTGGTGGTTGGCAACAAGCGCAGAAAACGCATTTTGCTAATGGTGGGATCTTTGATGAAATCATTCGCCGCTAATCGCTAACGATTTAAAGACCAAATTAAGCTCCTAACCGTCCGCTATCATGGCGGAACGGCTAGGAATTTATAACTACCGAATGTTTATCGCTACCAGCTATATTTCACGCCTAGCTGACCGAGATACATCGTTTGTTTATTACTGTTTCCTGATGTTTTTTCACCACCTTTCGGGTATTTCCATTTAGTGGGTTCATAGGCAACGCCGCCCCATAATGCTAACTTCGGTGTCATTTTGTATTCCACTTGAGTTCCGATACGGTAGCCATTACGTAGTTGCTGAGTGATTGAGCCTCTATTGTTGTATTCATTATCATTAATGAGATAGCGGAAATAAGGGGAAATGCTCCAGTCTTGATTTATAGTCACGGGTAAGCCAAGGCGAATTTGGCGTTGTAAGGATTGGGTGGTGAACTCATTATCCCACGCTTTATCGCTGTAATAGCTGATTTTGGCTTTAATGCTATCGGTGAGTTTGTAGCTCACGCCAACTTCAGATTCAAATTCGTAGCTATTGGCCACATAGAAATTACTGTAGTAGTAAAGTGCACCCCAATAATTAAATGTCCATCGTTCATCAAGGTTAATTGAACCAGAAGGCATAACCCAATAGAGGCTGTTGGATGAGCGTGCTTTAGAGCCTGGCGTTCCATCATTAGATTCTTTGCGGTAGGTGAAATTGACATCGAGGTTGGAAATTTTATCTTTAATGAACTGTTTGGTTGCACCGATTTGGGTTCGATTACGAATGTAGGAATCTCTGGAATTGGCGAAGTTTTTTCCGTGATTTCTTAAGGTTTCTCGGTGTTCGAGATCAAACGACCAAGTGGATGCCGGATTACTCAGCGATAACTTACCTATCATACTGGCTTTGTCATACACTTTGTTATTCAGTGAATCCCGCTGACCTTGATACTCTTCGAGCTCGACATACACATTGGTTTTAACGTGCCAATGATTATCACTGGATTGAGAATAACTGGCAGTAGGGAAAATGATTGCTGTGCTAAGAATTGCAGTATTAAGAATTAAACCCGTTATAGACTTCATATTCATCCTTTATAGAAGGCTTTAATTATTTAATGATTGAAAATCGATGGACTCACAGATTAATTATAATAAGGCAGAGTATGTCGGGCTCTGTGGATAAGGATCTAATTATAATTAATAAGGAGCCATTGATTTTTATTACACAACTAATTTACAGAATAAAGAATATCAATCATGAAAAGTCGGCGAGCCGACGCAAGCAATCTAAATGAATTATCTTGAGGTTGTCTATGGTTAATTTTTGATGGTATAGGTATTTAAATTAGTGGGTTAGCTAACTTTTCATTACCTAGTAGATTGCTGTCT